>NZ_BAAGYJ010000001.1:804026-824580 GCF_054779375.1 Giesbergeria giesbergeri
CTGCTCAGCCCCACAATCTGCGCCGTGCCCAAGGAGGCAATCGCCCCCGTGCCCAACGCCTTGATAAAGGCGGTGCTCAAGCGCGCAATGCTGCCCGACTCCAGCGTCGCCAACTGGCTGGTGGTCAGGCCCAAGGCCTGGTTGCTGCCCAGCCCCGCCAGCTGCCCCGTGCCCAACACATTGAAGTCCGCCGGCTCCAAGGCCGCGATTTGGGCGCTGCTCAAGGCGCGCAACTGCGCCGTGCTCAAGCCCGTGACATTGGCCGTGCTCAAGGTCGCCAGCTGGGCCGTGGTCAAGCCCAGCACCCCGGCGCTGCTCAAGGCCCCCACCTGCGCCGTGCTCAGCGCCGCAAAGGCATCGCTGTGCAGCTGCGCTACCTGCGCGCTGCTCAAAACACGCAGTTGTGCCGTACCCAGCTTAGCCACATCTTCTGCGTCCAACACAGCCACTTGATCAGTGGTCAACGCCAGCACTTGCGTTGTACTTAAATTAGCCGCCTGCAATGTAGTCAGGCCAGGGAGGGCATCGGCACTTAAAGCACGAATTTGGCTACTGTTCAACACCCTCAAGTGGCTGGTGGTAATCCCAGGAATCTGCACCGAAGTCAACACGGCAAAATCCACCAGATCCAATGCCATGATCTGTGCCGTGCTCATGCCCGCAATCGCTGCAGATGTCAGCACAGGCACCTGCACCGTACTCAACTCCTGGATCTGTGCCGTGGACAAACTCTGAATATCAGCAGCACCGAACGTGGAAAGTATCTCAGTCGATAGGTTGGAAATATAAGACATGGTAGCCCCCTAGGCACAAGCGGTTCCGCACAGGCGAAGGCTACAGCATGGTAGTCTTGGCGCAGAATGGGTAAAAAACAGACGCAGATTACTCTGCTTTATACAACAGAAACAAAAACTACCCAATAAACAACCCAACCATGTGATTGGTTGGTGTATAGAGACCAGAGAATCGATTGAGATGGTCAATGGCTGTGCAGAAGTGTTCGCTTTTATTTATCCCACAAGTCTAGGTATCACTGCCCGGTGATTTTTCCCATAGGGCTGAGCTACTAAAACTTTCGGCTACATTAGCCGCCATGAGCGTTGCCTATAGCCACTCCACCGTGCAATGTCTGACGGTGGTTGCCCAGCACCACGGCATTCAGGCCCTGCCTGAGCGCCTGATCCATGAATATGCCTTGCCGGCCAGCGAACCTGATGATGCTCTGCTGCGCCGCATGGCCGGTGACATTGGCTTGAAGGCCAAAACCGTACAAACCAACTGGAGCAGCTTAGTACAGTTTCAGGGCGTGTTTCCCATGTTGGCACGCAAGCACGATGGTCATTCACTCATCATTGCCGGGGTAGAGACAGATCCTGCTGATCAACAACGCAAGGTCGCCGTACTAGATCCACAAGATCCGTCCCGGCGTGTGCGACTGTTCAGTGAGGCCGAATTAACCCCTCTGTGGTCAGGCACCTTGGTGCTGCTCAAACGCCAATACGCATGGTTAGATGCTGACCAGCCGTTTGGCCTGCGCTGGTTCATCCCCGAGATTTTTCGCCAACGCAAAGCCTTCCGTGATATCGCAATCGCTGCCATCATGCTACAACTGCTGGGGCTGGGAATGCCCGTCTTTTCGCAGTTGGTGATTGACAAAGTCTTGGTACACCAAAGCTATTCCACCCTCACCGTGTTGGCTGTAGCGATTGTGGGCGTCATGCTGTTTGAGGCAATTTTCAGTTTTGCCCGCCAGTACCTGCTCTTGCACGCTACCAATGTGATCGATGTGCGGCTGTCCAAACGCACCTTCAGCCATCTGCTGGCCTTGCCGATCGACTATTTTGAGAGCCACACCGCCGGGGTGATTGCCCGGCACATGCAGCAAGTACAGTCGATTCGCAACTTTCTGACCGGGCAACTGTTCTTCACGGCACTAGACTCCATTGGGCTGATTTTGTTCATCCCGTTGCTGGCCTCGTACAGCGTCAAATTGGCACTGGTAGTGTTTGGTTTTTCGCTGCTCATGGCCTTGGTGGTGTTGGCACTGATTCGCCCTTTCAATCGACGTTTACAAGCCCTGTACAACGCCGAAGGCACGCGCCAATCCATGCTGATCGAGACCATCCACGGCATGCGTACTGTCAAATCGCTGGCGATTGAGCCTAAACAGCGCAAAGTCTGGGAGCAACGCACCGCCACCACCATCCAAATGCACTTTGGTGTGGGGCGTATGTCGCTCACCGCTGCCACGGTCACCAACCTGCTAGAGAAGCTGATGATGGTCAGCATCATCACCATTGGTGCCATGGATGTGTTCAGCTTGGAATTGACGGTGGGTGGCTTGATTGCGTTCCAGATGCTGTCCAATCGCGTGGTGGGGCCATTGGTGCAAATTGTCGGTTTGGTACACCAATACCAAGAAACTGCCTTGTCGGTGAAGATGTTGGGCGAAGTGATGAACCACCCGCCCGAACGTAAATCCTCTGGTGGCCTGCGCCCCACCCTGAAAGGGCAAATCAGCCTTGATGGTGTCACCTTTCGCTATCCGGGTGCTGCCATGACAGCCCTCGATCGTATTCAAATGGACATTACGCCCGGCACAGTGGTGGGCGTGGTTGGGCGCAGCGGCTCGGGCAAAAGTACCTTTACCCGTTTGATCCAAGGTCTGTATCCAGTCCAAGAAGGGGTAATTCGCTTTGACGGCATCGACATCCGCGAGATTGACTTAGCCCACCTGCGCCGCAGCATTGGCGTGGTGCTACAAGACAACTTTATGTTCCGGGGCACAGTACGCGAGAACATCGCTATGGCCCGCCCCGATGCCAGCTTCGAGCTGATTGTGGCTGCTGCGCAAGCCGCTGGGGCCGATGAATTTATTGAGCGCCTGCCCCAAGGCTACGACACCCTGTTAGAAGAAAACGCTTCTAACCTCTCCGGCGGCCAACGCCAACGCTTGGCTATTGCCCGCGCACTGCTACCAGCGCCGCGCATTCTGATTTTGGATGAAGCCTCCAGCGCCCTAGACCCCGAAAGCGAAGCCATTTTTATCCGCAATTTGGGCCGGATTGCGGCTGGGCGTACCGTCATTATCGTCAGCCACCGCTTATCCACCTTGGTACATTCGGATCAAATTTTTGTTTTTGAACGGGGCCGTCTTGCCGATGCTGGCCGCCACGATGCACTGCTGGGCCGTTGCGAACCCTATACACAACTATGGAACCAACAAACCAGCCACATGTAAGCCCAAGCACGCCCGCACCCCCTTCCCCCGCCGTGCGGGATTGGACGGTGGCTTTTTTGCCCGATGCCGAAGCCCTAGAAAAAACGCCACCACCCGGTGGCATGTCGGCCACCATCTATATCCTGTTCGGCTTGATGGTCGCAGCCATCGTCTGGGCCAGTGTGTTTGAAGTCGATCAAATCGTCACTGCACGGGGCAAACTGGTCACGGCGCAACCCAATACGGTACTGCAACCGCTAGAAACTGCCCAAATTGCTACGCTGCATGTGCAGCCAGGACAAATCGTGCAAAAAGGGCAGGTGCTGGCTGTGCTAGACCCCACCTTCATCCATGCAGATTTAGCCCAATCACAAGACCGCTTCAAAAGCCTAGAAGCCCAAGTGCAACGTATGGAGCGCGAGCAAGCAGGACTCAAAAACGGCTCCACCACCGCGCCTCCTGCCAGCCAAAATCCAGACGAACTATTGCAATGGCGTTTACAAAACGAACGCTTAGCCAGCTACCGCGCCCGACTGTCGCGCTTGGATGAAAGCATCGACCGCGCCAAGGCTGCCATGGTGACAAACAGCCATGACATACAGAGCCTAACGGCGCGGGTGCAATCTCTGCGTGATATTGAGGCCATGAACGAAAAGCTCACGGCGCAACAATTCCAATCCAACATGAAACTGCTGGAAAGCCGCGAACGCCGCCAAGAAGTAGAGCGCGAACTCATCAGCACCCGCAACCGGGGTATTGAACTGAGCAAAGAACTGGCTGGAGCCGAAGCCGAAAAAGATGCTTTTATTCGAGAATGGCAACAAAAGGCCACCGAAGAACTGGTCACTGTGCGACGCGAACGCGATGCTGTGGCCGAACAACTGAAAAAGGTAGAACGCCGCAGCCGCATGATTGAGCTGACGGCCCCCCACGATGCTGTGGTGCAAGAAGTAGCCGCCCGCTCCACCGGATCGATTATCCGAGAAGCCGAGCCACTCATTACCCTCGTGCCCTTGGGCGAAACGTTGCAAGCTGAAATGCAAATCACAGCCCAAGATGTAGGCTATGTGAAACTGCAAGACCCTGTCCGACTAAAGATAGATGCATTTCCCTTCCAAAAACATGGCCTGATTCATGGCACTTTAGAGAAACTGGGCCAAGATGCTTTCACCAAAGACAACCTGAGTGGCCAAGCCAGTAGCCCCTACTATTTGGGCCGGGCCACATTGCAAAAAAATGAATTGCGCAATTTACCCCGAAATGCACCCTTGATTCCGGGCATGTCGCTGAGTGCCGAAATTGTGGTAGGCAAGCGCACCGTGATGTCTTATGTCATGTACCCAGTAATGCGTGGGCTGGATGAAGCTATTCGAGAGCCTTAAGCTATTAGATTATTAACAGATACATCCATAAAAATGACAAGCACCAGCATTCCTGTTATTACGGTCTCATACAACACACCAGAATTGCTTGATAATTTATTATCAACATTTCGAGAAAAATATCCACACAATCCATTTTATGTGATAGATGGATCTGACGAAGAAAATTTAGCAAAAGTCAAAACAATTGTTGCCAAATTCAATAATGTCTTTTTGACAGCTTTTGGCTACAACATCCACCACGGGCCAGGAATGGCTTGGGCCATTAACAATTTACCACTTACGGGGCCAACCCTCTTTTTAGACTCAGATATAGAAATTGTTCGCGCAGGATTTATTGAAAATCTGCTAGAACTATTAAAACCCAATATGTATGGCGTTGGTGCTGTAGGCTGCATTAACCGTGAAGGCTTCAATGTGGATGAATCTCCAGATGGCATCCAATACTTACATCCTATTTGCATGCTTTGCAACATAGAGGTGGTAAAACAATGGCCTTTACCCATCAAGCATGGTGCACCCATGACGGAAACCATGTTGGCCTTGCACGATAGTGGAATGTCTAATCTGCTAAAAAATGTTCCGTGGGTGATGAACGACATCTCTTCTGGCAATCCAAGAATTTTTATCGATCATAAAGGACAAGGCACTGTTTTTAAAACAGGCGGCTACCATTTAGAAGAATGGATGGAAAAACTACAACAAAAGACAAGCTCACCAAACGATCCACCGATTGATCTCGAGAATTATAATAAGAGTTTGCTATCTGTTATTCCAAATTACTGCCGCCACATCACTGAAATTGGCTGCCAATCTGGTGCATTGGCAGCAGCCTATAAAAATCTGTATCCCCAATCCTTCTATCAATCTATTGCTTTCGACGAAGAATCTGCACAAAAAAGCCGATCGCACTGTGATAAGGTTTTGACGGTTGATATCGACTCTGTTGGCAGTGAATTTTTTTCAAAATTCTCCACCACAGATTGCTGGGTGATTGATGGTGCTCTTGAAAATCTAAAAGATCCGTGGACATTACTAAAGAAAATATCCCACATCTTGCCTCCCCACGGAGTGATCGTTGCATCTATTTTCAATAGTCAATATTGGGGTATCCAGGCAAAAATCAATGCTGGCGAATTAAAATATGAAGACAATGGATTGATAAATCGAAGCCATTTGCGCTGGTTTAGTCGGGCAAGTATGTTAGAGATGTTTGCCCAAGCAGGGCTACAAATCGCGCATGGTCATGCTGTCATGATGAATGATCCATTGACTGAAAAAATAACCCCTGCCATTCGTTTCATGGCAGAAGCTCTGGGCCAAGATCCTGAATTAGCGGTCAGTGATGCTCTGCCTTTGCAATACATTATTCAAGCAACTTCTTCTGTGGATCAATCATGAAAGCCGTCATTCTTGCAGGTGGTTTAGGCACACGCATTTCCGAAGAAACCCATTTAAAACCCAAGCCCATGATAGAAATTGGTGGTAAGCCTATTTTATGGCATATCATGAAAATCTATTCTCACTATGGAATCAACGATTTCATCATTTGTTGTGGCTACAAAGGTTATTTAATCAAAGAGTATTTTGCAAATTACTTTTTGCACATGTCAGATGTAACCTTTGACATGAACACCAATAGTATGCAAGTCCACCAGCGCCATGCTGAACCGTGGAAAGTCACTTTGGTGGATACCGGGGAAAATACCATGACGGGTGGGCGTATCAAACGTGTTGCACCTTATTTGGACGGGGATGAATCTTTTTGCCTGACCTATGGTGATGGTGTGGGAGATGTAGATATCGCTGCACTCCTGGCTTTTCACCAACAACATGGGCTACAAGCCACACTGACCGCCACCCATCCTCCAGCACGGTTTGGTGCGCTCGACCTTGAAAGCGACCACCGCGTCCGCTCTTTCAAAGAAAAGCCCAAGGGCGATGGCAGCATGGTCAATGGTGGTTTTTTTGTACTGCATCCCTCCGTATTGGATTTAATTACCAACGATGAGACCGTTTGGGAAAAAGATCCTTTAGAAAATCTGGCTGAGCGTGGTCAATTGGCAGCTTACCAGCACCAAGGTTTTTGGCAGCCGATGGACACTTTGCGCGATAAAACCCACTTGGAACAGCTCTGGAGCAGTGGCCAAGCGCCGTGGAAAGTGTGGTCATGAACACCGAGTTTTGGCGGGGGCGGCGGGTTTTTCTCACCGGCCACACCGGTTTTAAAGGAGGTTGGCTGTCATTGTGGCTGCAACATGCAGGAGCCCAAGTAACCGGGTTTGCGCTTGCACCATCCACCCAGCCTAACCTGTTTACCGAGGCGCGCGTTGCTGACGGCATGCACTCTTTTTTGGGTGATATTCGTGATTTAGCAGCGTTAGAAGCTGTGATGGTGCCAGCCCAACCCGAAGTGGTCATCCACATGGCAGCGCAGCCATTGGTGCGCTACAGCTACCAAAATCCAGTTGAAACCTACGCCACCAATGTGATGGGCACGGTTCATGTTTTAGAGGTCGTGCGTAAAATTCCCAGTGTGAAAGCAGTATTGGTTATTACGACCGACAAATGCTACGAAAACCGCGAGTGGGATTGGGGCTATCGAGAAAACGAGCCTATGGGGGGCTACGACCCTTACAGCAACAGCAAGGGCTGTGCCGAGTTGGTCTGTGCCGCTTACCGTAGTTCTTTTTTTAACCCCAATGACTACGCACGACACGGCGTAGGCTTGGCTACAGCCCGTGCAGGCAATGTGATTGGTGGCGGTGATTGGTCTGCTGATCGGTTAGTGCCTGACATCTTGCGGGCATGGACACAAGGCCAGCCCGTGCATATTCGCAACCCACACGCTATCCGCCCTTGGCAGCATGTGTTAGAGCCATTGCGTGGTTATCTCAGCTTGGCAGAAAAGCTCTTTCACGATGGCCCCAGCTACAGCCAAGGCTGGAACTTTGGCCCCAGTGATGACGATGCCCAATCGGTAGGTGCGATTGTGGAACAAATGGCTACGCTATGGGGGCCAACGGCACAGTGGGCACACGACCCAAGCCCACAACCCCATGAAGCCCATTACCTGAAGTTGGATATTTCTAAAGCCCGCAATCAGCTTTTGTGGCATCCTGTTTTGCGCTTGACGCAGGCGCTGCAACAAACGGTAGCCTGGGCAAGTCAGCACCAAGCCGGGACTGATATGCGAGCTGCCACGCTGGCACAAATTCAAAGCTATCAAGCCCAAATACAGAGTTAAGCAACAATATGGACAACGCCAAAACCCAAGCTTTGCGCGGACAAATTGCCCAACTGGTCAATGAATATGCCACCCTCACCCTGGGCCCACAGCCTTTTCTGGCAGGAGCCACCGTTGTGCCGCCTTCGGGCAAGTTGCTAGGTACACAAGAGCTGCAATACATGGTAGATGCGGCACTGGATGGCTGGTTGACCACTGGGCGCTTTAACGCCGAGTTTGAAAAGAAGTTGGCTGCGTTTATTGGCGTCAAGCACCTTATCACGGTCAACTCTGGCTCATCAGCCAACTTAGTGGCTTTCAACACCTTAACCTCCCCCAAGCTGGGCGCACGGGCCATCCAAAAAGGCGATGAGGTCATTGGCGTAGCAGCTGGCTTTCCAACTACGGTCAATCCTATCCTCCAATTTGGTGCTGTACCCGTGTTTGTGGATGTGGATGTACTGACCCATAACATTGATGCCAGTCAAATTGAAGCAGCGATTAGCCCCAAGACCAAGGCCATCATGTTGGCACATTCTTTGGGCAATCCATTTAATTTGGATGTAGTCACAGCCCTGTGCAAAAAATACAACCTTTGGCTAGTAGAAGATTGCTGTGATGCACTGGGCTCCACCTACCGTGGACAAATGGTTGGAACCTTTGGTGATATTGCCACCTTGAGCTTTTATCCAGCCCACCATATCACTATGGGAGAAGGCGGCGCCGTTTTTACCAACAACGAAGAGCTCAAAACCATTGCCGAGAGCTTTCGGGATTGGGGCCGCGATTGTTATTGCCCCCCAGGGCGAGACAACACCTGTGGCAGGCGCTTTTGTCAAAAGTTGGGGGATTTGCCCAAGGGGTATGATCACAAGTATACCTATAGCCATTTAGGTTATAACTTGAAAATTACCGATATGCAGGCTGCTTGTGGCCTCGCGCAGTTAGAAAAGGCAAATGCCTTTATTCAAGCACGCAAAGACAATTTTGCATTTTTGCATGAGCGCCTCCAAGATTGCCAAGAGTTTGTCAATTTGCCCCAAGCCACAGAACATGCAGACCCCTCTTGGTTTGGTTTTCCAATCACGCTCAAAGAAAATTGCCCAGTCTCTCGCATTGATTTGCTTACCTATTTAGACCAAAACAAAATTGGTACACGCCTTCTTTTTGCAGGTAACCTAACCCGCCAACCTTATATGGCTGGGGCTCACTACCGTATTAGCGGAACATTGGTCAACACAGACAATGTTATGAACAACACCTTCTGGATTGGCGTACAACCTTCACTCACACCAGACATGTTGGAATTTGTTGCTCGTAAAATCGAGAGCTATTTGGGTGTTCATTTTTGATGGTCAGTACCGCTTTACGTGCAACGTGGGATGCTGACGTTGCAGCTATTGCAGCACAAGATCTGCCGTGGCAACAACTGTCAGGCGCACGAGTCTTGGTCACGGGTGCCGGTGGCTTTTTGGGAGGGTATTTAGCACGCACACTGCTAGGTTTACACGCTTTAGGCAAAGTCGATGCACCTGTGCAGGTGGTTGGTATGGTACGCAATGCTGAACGTGCCCAAACCCGTCTTTCTGATCTATTCAGCTCGCCACACTTTAGCCCGCTTGTCTGGGACTTGAACACCCTAGGAGTCCCTGACACTGGGCCTCTCAACTATGTACTGCACGCTGCCAGCCAAGCCAGTCCACGCTTTTACGGCAGTGACCCTATCGGTACGCTGCTGCCCAACACGATTGGCACGGCCGCTCTGCTAGAGGCACTGCGCCGAAGTCCCACACCACAGGGCTTCTTATTTGTGAGCAGCTCTGAGGTTTACGGTAGCGTCATCGGTGATACCACGCTGACAGAAACCAGCTACGGCAGCGTTGATCCAGCCACAGTTCGCGCCTGTTATGCAGAAAGCAAGCGCATGGGTGAAACCATGTGTTTGGCCTGGCACCAACAGCATGGCATTCCAACCTTTATCGCTCGTCCATTTCACACCTACGGGCCAGGTTTACAAGCCAACGATGGACGTGTTTTTGCTGACTTTGTATTTAACGTGCTGCGCGGTGAAAACATTGTGATGCACAGCGATGGCAGCGCACGGCGGGCTTTTTGCTATGCCACAGATGCCATTAGTGGTTTTTTTAGCATACTCCTGCAAGGTACGCCCACACAAGCTTATAACGTAGCCAACCCCGCAGGAGAACTTTCCGTCATGGAACTAGCGGAGTTGCTGGTTGGTCTTTATCCTGAGAAACAACTGGCGGTCGATCGCCGCCACACACCTCAAACACCAGGTTATATTCCCAGCGCCTATAGCCGCCTGATACCCGATGTCACAAAACTCCAATCCTTAGGATGGACTGCCCAAATCACTCCCGAAACCGGATTCCGGCGCATGATAGAGGCCTATAAATGATGAACCCCACACTAGCGGTATTAAAACAACAATTCCAAACAGGGGCACTGTCCAAGCCGGATTTTATACATGCTGCATTGCAAAGGCATAAAACGCTTTTTGAATATGTAGACATTACCCGTAGTACTGATGTCAAAGAGATTGTAATTGCTGCAGATGGCGTCTCATTTGTGCTGGGCGAAGAGCGTATCCGGCTTTATTGTCCCGATAATGAAGCTCGGGTAGCACCGATAGAAGTCATGAACTTCAACCACTACGAACCCGTTGAGACCCAAGTGATGGATTTGCTGGCAGCCAATGCTCGCACTATCCTTGATGTGGGTGCCAATATTGGTTTATACGCCATCCGATTTGCCAAACGCTTGGCCCAAGCACATATTTATGCTTTTGAACCTATGCCTACCAGTTACGCCTTTTTACAGCGTAATGTAGCAGCTAATCAAGTAGGCTCACAAATCAGTTGCTTCAATTATGGCCTGTCTGATAGCAGTGGTACGGTAAATTTTTATATTTCCCCTGCAGCAAGTACCAATGCCTCCTTGCTCAATGTCGCTGATGCACAAGATGCACAGCAAGTAGTGGGCCTCACGTTGACTCTTGATCAGTGGACGGCTAACCAAAAAGTGGCGCCAGATTTTATCAAATGCGATGTTGAAGGGGCTGAACTTTTAGTGTTTCGGGGTGGATGCAGCACTTTAACCCAATACCAACCTATGGTTTTTGCCGAACTATTGCGTAAATGGTCTAAGCCGTTTGGTTACCACCCTAACGATATGTTGTCTTTTTTTGCTGATTTAGACTATCAATGCTTTGCTGTAGGTGATACAGGCATACACCGTATTACTGAAGTCACTGACCATACGCGTGAAACCAACTATGCTTTTCTGCACAGCCACAAGCACGCTGACATCATTCAAAATCTGATGACTCTCTGTTGTGACTGATACCATAGAACTCGCTCGCCATATCCGCATCCATGCACTGCACATGGTGCATCGCGCCAAGGCCTCACATATTGCCAGTGCTTTATCTATCTCTGATATTGTGGCAGTACTTTATGGGAAAGTATTGCACATAAATCCAGCAGAGCCTAACTTCATTGATCGTGATAGATTTATCCTTAGCAAAGGGCATGCTTGTGTCGCTGTATATGCAGCATTGGCAGAATGTGGTTTTTTAAAAACTGAGGATTTGTTGACATACGGTCAAGAAAATTCTGTTTTAATGAACCATATAAGCCATAAAGTCCCTGGTGTGGAATTTTCTACTGGCTCACTAGGACACGGTTTACCCTTTGGCACAGGAAAGGCGTTAATAGCGCAACGCAGGCGTGCTCCATGGAGAACTTTTGTACTATTGAGCGATGGCGAATTAGCCGAAGGCAGTAATTGGGAAGCGATGCTATTTGCAGCCCACCATCACTTAGACAATTTAGTAGCCATTATTGATTACAACAAACTGCAAAGCCTTACTACTGTAGCCGATACACTCGGCATAGAACCACTGCATGATAAATTAACTGCTTTTGGCTGGAGTGTGCGCGAAGTAGATGGTCATAACCATGGCGCACTGATAGATGCACTCAATAACACGCCTTGGCAAAAAGGCAAGCCATCCATACTAATTGCCCATACAACCAAAGGAAAAGGCGTCAGTTATATGGAAAATAAAGTGGAATGGCATTACCGTACACCCAACATTGACCAACTGGCGCAAGCCTTGACTGAATTGCAATAAGAATCATCATGCGCAATGCCTTCATCGAAGAATTAGTTTATCTGGCCCATCAACATCCACATATTGCTCTCATAGTGGGTGATTTAGGTTATTCGGTGGTAGAGCCATTTGCTGATTCATTCCCAGATAGATTTATCAATGCAGGCGTAGCCGAACAGAATATGACAGGCCTAGCAGCCGGCATGGCATCAGAAGGCTATCATGTATTTACCTACTCTATTGCCAACTTCCCAACCTTCCGTTGTGCAGAGCAAATTCGCAACGACATTGATTATCACCAGCTACCAGTCACCGTAGTTTCTGTGGGTGGTGGATTAGCTTACGGTGCTTTAGGCTACTCGCATCATGCAGTTCAAGATTATGCCTTAATGCGATCTTTTCCAAATATGCTGATTGCAGCACCAGGCGATCCGATGGAAGTCCGGGCATGCATGCGCTATTTAATTCAGAATCCACAGCCATCTTATCTGCGTTTAGGCAAAGCGGGTGAGCCTTGCTTTCATACACAAGTACCGACAATTCATCCTGGAAGATGGTTAAGTGTTATTCAAGCTAAAGAAGCTATTGAAAAACCATCCACATTCTTAACCACTGGTGCCACCTTAGCCATTGCAGCAGAATGGTTAAAAAACACCCCTTATAAAAATCATAGCGTTCACTCATTGCCCCTCTGGGGCATGTCTAACAAATCAATGCAAGCAGCACAGTTTCATCCATTCTCTGCTGTTGAGTCTGTAGAAGATCATTTAATGGATGGAGGTTTTGGTTCTTGGCTCATGGAATCCGTAGTCACACACAAAGAATCCTTAACCAAATTAGATATTTATAGCTTATCAGCAGACGTTTGCAATTTAGTGGGCTCACAAACCCTACTTAATCAATATGGTGGATTGGTTCCCAAGAAAAAATAGGGCACATCTTTAATAAAATATTATTTTTAAATATGACTCACTATTCAGAACCATTTATCTCTATTTGCATTCCAACTTTTAATCGTGGTGAGTACCTTGATGCCACATTGAGGAGCATTACATCACAACAAGTTTTTTTGGAATCGAATGATTTTGAAATTGTGGTGACAGACAATTGCTCTACCGATGACACAGCAGTGATTGTAGAAGCATATCGGAGTCAATTTCCCGAAAAAATAACCTACTTTTGTCATCCAGAAAATGTTGGCCCAGAAGCCAATTTTCAGGCTGCACTAGCTTACGGGAAAGGAAAATACCTTAAGCTTCACAATGACAACTTAATGTTTCTCGATGGTAGCCTAGCAGAAATATTAAAAATTATACAAGCCACTCAAAATGAACGACCCGTTATTTTTTTCACAAATGGGAATAAAATATCAGGTGAATTATTCAGAATTTGCAATGGATTAGACGAATTTGTTCAATCAGTTTCGTTCTTTTCCACATGGATTGGTGGCTTTGGCTTATGGAAAGAGGATTTCTTAAAAATCCCCAACATTTTAGAACACGCCTCCTCAAGACTAATCCAAACACATATTATTTTTGATCAAATCGCGAGTAACAAGCGAGCCATTGTTTTTTATCAAAACTACTTTTCTGGGCAACCTACAGGCAAGAAAAGCGGTTACAACATTGCTGAAGTTTTCGGCAAAAATTATCTTGCCATATTAAAAAAGTATGTCTCAATCAACTTGCTAAGTCAAACCATTTATGACAATGAAAAACGTGACATATTAATTAATCACACACTGCCCTACTTTTTTGACTCTGGAAACAATTTTGACAAGAGCAATTTTTTCGAGCACATGATTGATTATAAAGATGATCTTTATTTTTACAAGGCACTTGAAGAATATCTACAAAATTTCTTGATATCTGGCTCTATTGCATCTACAAACAAACCTACCGAAACACCTTCATCACTAGAGGAACAATGGCGTTTATTGAACCCACACAATGAGACCATTTTAAATTTAAAAGGAATTCCAATTCTTGATAAAATCAAGGTTGGACGACGGAGTTATGGAGGATTGAACATATGGTCTTTCGGCAATCCACAGGAAGCTCTCACGATAGGTAATTTTGTCTCTATCGCTGATAATGTTCGATTCTTATTAGGTGGCAACCATCCACATACAGGCATTTCAACTTTTCCATTTAAAACCAAATATTTTGGAAATCTCGAAGCACAAACCAAAGGCCCCATTAATATTGGTGATGATGTATGGATTGGTGCTGATGCTTTGATACTTTCAGGCGTTACTATCGGGCAAGGAGCAGTGGTTGCTGCAGGGAGTATAGTGACCAAAGATGTGCCTCCTTATGCAATAGTTGCTGGAAATCCGGCCACTATCATTAAATATCGCTTTGATCACGCCATTATTGAAAAACTAGCTTCTTTTGATTTTTCAAAGTTAACCGACGAAAAAATCATCAATCTAGGATCAGCACTTCTCTATACAGAAATAACATCTGATTCCGTTGATACAATACTCAAGCAACTATCAGCTTCCTGACATAACTGCGCATAAAATCACCAAACACTCTTAGAAAAATCACTCCAAACTGCAAGGAAGTCACGTTCTGCAATAGCACTAGATGCTAAGAATTCATGCATGACTCGGCAAAATTCCTGCATATCTTTTTCTTCACTATAGTGCTGTAATATGAAAGCTGCAACCTTTAATATAGCCTGCGCACTCTGATCTTTTGTCAATTGCCCTATATTACGTGCAGCAATTGCCAACGCAATATAAGCCAAAAAAGCAGATTTCAGAGGTTTTCCCATTGGATCTGCTGAATGCTGCTGGGCACTTGTCCGAAATGCACCTAAAAACTCTTTAACATACCCTACAGGTGCATGCAACGATGATTTTAAAAATGCACCCAAATCTTCCAAACCAGCATAAGATATACCAGCCATCTGAGATTCTATGATTTCTTCTGCAACACTGGCGCGAAATGTAACATTTGAAAATTCACCCAACCAATTGGTATTATTTCCCACAGTGTGCAAGAACAATATAGCAGAGTTCAGCATAATCATGCTGTATGGATAATTTGCTACTGCCTCTGGCACAGGCAAATTGTCACTAATTGGCTGACCCGATTCCAATGCTGTCCAACGGCGACTGACCACACACGACAGGTGCCCTAGACGATGTGCTTCTAAATGCCGCTCATAAAATCTTGGGTAGATGATATCATCATCTAAGAGTATGTGAAAAAATTCAGTTTTATTTTCACCCTGCTGACAATATATATCAATTAAATTTCTAAAATTATTCCATGCTCCTTTACGTGGCCCATGCACTACCTGCACATTCAAATCAGCCACCAAAGTTCTAATAGGCTCCTGAGATAAGAAATTAAAAAAATCTTGGTTAGGACTATCATCCGAAAAGATGATCTTTTCTGGTTTGATCGTTTGGTGGCGCAAGGCCATCAATAATTCCAAGCAATATTGAAATTTATAAGCAGGAATAAGTGTGGTAATTGACATAAATTCAAGATAAATTTTTTCTAATCACATTTGCCACCATATCAACCTCATTTTCACTCAGATAAGGTGCTATTGGCAAACTTAACACTTGATTTTGCAATTTCTCAGATAGCTCTAATTTTGGCCACGTATTTTCTGCATAAGCTGCTTGTTGATGGCATGCAATAGGATAATGTACTAAATGGCCAATATTTGCCTCCGTCAATGCTGCTTGTAAGCGCGAACGTTGCTCACTACGGATCACCATAAGGTGCCATACAGGTTCAACACCATCCAATACTTTGGGCAATATTATGTCTGCATCTTGTAATTTATTCAAATACATTGCAGCCACCTGACGGCGCAATATATTATCTTTATCTAAATATTGCAATTTAACTCGCAATATAGCAGCTTGAATCTCATCTAATCTGGAATTAAACCCCGTAACTTCATGGTGATATTTAATAACAGAACCATAGTTACGTAATTTTCTTAACGCATTAGCCAACTGGTCATCATTGGTCGTAATCGCACCACCATCACCCAAAGCGCCTAAATTTTTTCCGGGGTAAAAACTAAATCCGGCTGCATCTCCCAAGCCTCCTACTCTTGTACCATGATAACGAGCACCATGTGCTTGTGCCGCATCCTCAATCACATAGATTTTATTTTTACTCGCTATGGCACGAATAGCATCCATATTTGCTGGTTGCCCATACAAATGAACAGCAATAATGGCTTTAGTTTGCTTCGTAATTGCTGCTTCGATCAATGAAGGATCAATATTATGGGTAAACTCTTCTGGCTCTACAGGCACAGGTATCGCGCCAGCATGGGTGACTGCTAACCAAGTGGCAATAAATGTGTTAGCGGGAACAATGACTTCATCACCTGGGCCTATACCATAAGCACGAAGTATCAAATGCAGTGCATCTAGCCCATTCGCTACCCCAATACAATGCTTCACCTCACAATAACTTGCAAATTCTTGTTCAAAGGCAGCAACTTGTTTCCCCAGAACATACCAACCGGAATCTAGTACCTGTGCAATTGCTGTACGTATTTCGGTATCATAAGGAGCATTCAATCGCTTGATATCCAAAAATTGAATCATTGGTCAATTCCTTTTGCCAATAAAAATTCTGAATAATTTCTGTAGTAGTCGTCTTCATCGTATTTATTAGAAGCAAGAACCATACAAACAGATCCAGAAGAAAAGTTATCCAACTCGCGCCATATCATAGAGCACACATATAACCCTTGATAGGAACGATTTAAATGATAACGTTTTTTTTGGCCTCCATCATCTAAAACCACATCAAAACTACCAGACATTGCAATGATCAATTGATGTAAATTTTTATGTGCATGACCACCACGCTCTGCACCGCCAGGAACATCATAGAGATAATAAACACGCTGAATATCGAAAGGGATGTGATTACCACCCTCAATGAAAGTTAAATTGCCTCTTGGGT
Source organism: Giesbergeria giesbergeri (assembly GCF_054779375.1). Lineage (NCBI taxonomy): Bacteria > Pseudomonadati > Pseudomonadota > Betaproteobacteria > Burkholderiales > Comamonadaceae > Giesbergeria > Giesbergeria giesbergeri. The sequence continues at coordinate 820,945 of NZ_BAAGYJ010000001.1, forward strand.
CAGATATTTTTGGCAAATTAATGATTTTGCAGTGATCTAAGCTCATCATTTTCCTTTGCATTAACTATTCTTGCTGGATTTCCGATTACCAAGGATTGAGGTGGTACATTTTTCGTCACTACAGCCCCTGCACCTACTATAGCCCCTTCGCCAATATGGATGCCTGGCAAAATAGTAGCTCCAGCACCAATTGAAACATTATTCTCTATCACTATAGGCAAAAGCTTGAATGATTTATTACCACTACGAGGGTATTTATCATTTGTAAAGGTGACATTGGGGCCAATAAAAACATCATCACCAACACGCAATCCGTTCCAGAGTTGAACGCCACTTTTTATAGTGACACGATCTCCCACAACAACGTCGGATTCAATCAAACAATGGGAACAAATATTACATTCGCTTCCAATTTTTGCCCCCAAAAGAATAACCACAAATTGCCAAATGCGTGTTCCAGTACCTATATCCAAGGTCTGAACATCAGCCAAATGATGAATGAATTTATTATTCAAAATAACACCAAAATTTAATTTGCGATCAGAATAAAAGACTTTTCTATGTCTTCCACCAATTTTGGTATGTTAAATAAATTGCTTTCCAATCGATATTCTTGCAAATAGCGTCGATAGCTTGCCAGTCGACGTGGATTGCTACCTAATTGCACCGCTTTTTCTTCGTATTCAGCCAAACTATAAGTGATTAAATCTGGCAGTCCTGCCGCTGTTAACAGGCTGCCACACATACGAGATATATAGCTACGCCCAGAATAAGTTAAGATAGGCGTCCCCATCCATAAAATATCATTGGCGGTGGTGCCTGCATTATAAGGATGGGTATCTAAGAACAAATCTGGCAGTTGCAAACGCGCCATATATTCTTGTGGCATAGCACGACCAGAAAAAATCAACCTTTCTACTTCAATACCATGACGCTGTGCTTCTTTTCTGATATTTTGCTCAGCCCAATTATTATCAGCCAGTAGCCACAATACACTTTCTGGGACACGTTGCAGAATCCTCATCCATGTTGCCACTACTTCTTGTGTAAATTTATAATTGTTATTGAAGGAGGCAAATACCACTTTATCTTCCGGCAAGCCACAATCTGCACGGGATAGAGCTGGCCCAACACTGCGCTGACGATCGCTGACCTGATAGCAATGCGGTACTCGCAAAGGTTTTTCAGTCATAAAAGGTTCGAGCTCTGGCGGAAAAACAAATGGATCGGCCAGAATATAATCTATAGCAGGCATACCACAGGTAGCCGGCAAACCCAAGTAACTCACTTGTACCGATGCTGGACGCTGGGCCAAAATATTAGGCCGTGCCCCAGAGGTTAGCCCTTGCAAATCAACCAAAATATCAATGCCACAAGCAGCAATCAATTGTGCTGCAGCTTCATCATCTAAATGTCCAATACGGATATGATGATCAAAGGCCCGGATAATACGCTCACGCAATGGGGAGCCGTCTTCACGCGACCAACAAAAACCGAAAACTTCAAATTTTTCACGGTCGTGCAGTTCAAACAACTCTACCGTCAATAAGCCAACAGCGTGCATACACAAGTCACCAGAGAGGTAACCAATGCGAATTCGCTCGCTGGGAGCACGTTGCCGAGCTGAGCGCCGAGGCACGGTGGCCCGTACCTTGGCATGGACAAATTCACGCGCGGCCAACAATTGCACTGCCGGATCATCGTGCAGTGCCAGGGCGGCCAATGCCGAGGTAGACAACAACTGCTGGTTGACACCAATGACACCCAACGGTTGATAAATGGGCCAAGCGCATTGTTTCTGCCGAATATGGATGTAATGCTGCAATGGTGCAGACTGCTCAGGATCAATTTCTAGGCTTTGGGCCAAATACTGTGCAGCTTCTTCAAAACGACGTTCGGATTCTAGAATTCGACCTAAGTTGTTCAGGGCATGCAGTTGCAGGGCTTGTTCTGGTTGTGCGGTCTGCTCTAGGCTTTGCAAAACCAACTGCCACTGGGCGATGGCTTCGGCGACTGCCCCCTGGCTTTCCAATTGGTGCCCCAGATTAAGCCGTGCTTGCAAAAACTGCGGGTTGAGTTGCAAAGCTTCTTGGTAAGCGGCTTGGGCTTCTGAGGTACGACCTGCACTGGCCAACAATACCCCCAAGTTAAACCATGCCACCAAGCGCAAAGGATCGGTCTGTCCCAACAACCAATGTTGGTACAGGGCAATGGCCTGCTCGGGCTGCTTTTGCTGTTGCAGGGCATCGGCTTGGGCCATCAAGTCATGGAGAGGAAGCGAAGATACAGACATAGGCCATCACTGCCAAGAAAAATACCATGAAAAACGGGCCGTCCCTCTCAAGAAACGGCCCGTGATATGCCAGCTACTCTGTGGGTGTAGCTGACTTCATCGCTCAGAGAGCAGCTTACTTGCTACCCTTGAGCGTTTCTGTCGAGGCCAATGCCTGCAACAACGAAGGTTGCTGCATCCCCGGCCCAGACAATGACCCCACCAGATTGGTACCCATGTCAACGCCCGATCCGGTCGAAGCAATGGATCGTTGGTAGTAATTTGCCAATGGGGTGAGCAACGATGAGGACGCAGACACTGGATTGGCCTGTGGTACCACACCGACCAGTTCCTCTGCTGCACCGTTGCGCCGTGGCAACTCCAAGGCTGCTGTCGCACTGCTGCCGCTACCACCTTCGAGGTAGCTGCCCAAGGATTCTGTGAGACCACTGACAGAGCTACGCAAGCTGTCATCGGCCACGGCCCCTTGGCTAAACCAGACGTCTACCAAATCACGCTGGGTGCCATCAGTGGTTTCATACGACGATACCAAGCCCAACAAGTTGCCGTTATCGGTTTGTGTAGATGCTTGGGCATCCAGATGCAGCGCAGCCACTCCTGCCTCTTGCAGACTGAGCAACTCACCAGCACCTGTTTGACCATTGCCGTCAGTGTCCTTCCAGACAGCCAACTCAGCAAAGGCGGCATCTTCTGACGAAATGCGACCATCGCCATTGCTGTCGAGGGCGCGCAATGCGACAAACCCATCGACCGCCGTCACACCGGGGCTAAGTTCAGTGGCAGTACCAAACAGTTCACGACCGTCACTGATAGAGCCATCCTTATTCAGGTCACGCACAAGCAGACCATCATCAGACGATACCCAGCCGGTTTGGCGCAGCAGACCGTCAGTGCCCAAAGCAAACTGCACGCCTTGTGCCACCGCCACTGTGCGCACACCGTCACCATTCAGATCCAACACCAATGGCGAAGCCATGCTGGTGAATGCGGCAGTTTGTATGGATGTCATACCCACCGTACTCATAGCCGCATGTTGACCTGGACTGAGTGCCCCAATGGCTCCAGTGCTTAAGCTGGCTACTTGGGCCGTGGTCAGATTTTTGATCTGACCTGTAGTCAAGCCTGACACCTGATCCGTTGCAAGGGCTTTGATGGTGGCAGTGGTCAGCGCCCGCACAAAGGCGGTCGTGAGTTTGCTGATTTCTGCCGTATCCAAGGTAACAAACTGGCCTGTCGTCAGGCCCGGCGCTTGTACCGAGTTCAAAGCGGCCAGCTGGCCTGTGCCCAAGGCCGCAAAGTCTTGCGTTTGCAAGGCCCGCAGTTGGTTGCTGCTCAGCGCCGCG
>NZ_BAAGYJ010000001.1:824678-897217 GCF_054779375.1 Giesbergeria giesbergeri
CGATTTGACCCGTGGTCAGCGCCTTCACTTGGTCGCTGCCCAGCGCCACGATTTGCATGGTGGTCAAGGCTGCCACGTCTGCGGTGTCCAACGCCATGATTTGCGCGCTGCTCAACACCGCAATGTCGCTGGTCTCTAGCCATTGCACCTGTGCGCTGCTCAGGGATTTGATTTGCGCTGTGCTCAGCCCCTGCACCTGCGCTGTGGTCAGCGCACGGATACCGGCGCTGTTCAAACCCGTGAGGGTGGCGGTACCCAGCGCCGCTGCCGCTTCAGCACTCAGCGCCGCCATTTGTGCCGAGCTCAGGTAGCCCACCTGCGCGCTGCTCAAGGCCTTGAATTGCGCGCTGCTCAGTTGGGCAATGTCCCGCGTCTCCAACGCACGGATTTGTGCCGACTCTGTCCAGCTCATCAAATGGGCGGTGCTCAGGCCCGCAATTTGGTCGGTGCTCAGGCCTGCAATCACCGCGGTGCTCAGGTTTTTCACAAACCCGGTGCTCAACTTGGCAATCTCTGCGGTCTCCAAGGTCGCCAATTGGCCTGTGGTCAGGCCCGGCGCTTGTACCGAGTTCAAGGCCGCCAGCTGGCCTGTGCCCAAGGCCGCAAAGTCTTGCGTTTGCAAGGCCCGCAGTTGGTTGCTGCTCAGCGCCGCGATTTGACCCGTGGTCAGCGCCTTCACTTGGTCGCTGCCCAGCGCCACGATTTGCATGGTGGTCAAGGCTGCCACGTCTGCGGTGTCCAACGCCATGATTTGCGCGCTGCTCAACACCGCAATGTCGCTGGTCTCTAGCCATTGCACCTGTGCGCTGCTCAGGGATTTGATTTGCGCTGTGCTCAGCCCTTGCACCTGCGCTGTAGTCAGCGCACGGATGCCGGCGCTGTTCAAACCCGTGAGGGTGGCGGTGCCCAGCGCCGCTGCCGCTTCAGCACTCAGCGCGGCCATTTGTGCCGAGCTCAGGTAGCCCACCTGCGCGCTGCTCAAGGCCTTGAATTGCGCGCTGCTCAGTTGGGCAATGTCCCGCGTCTCCAACGCACGGATTTGTGCCGACTCTGTCCAAGCAGCCAATTGTCCAGTGCCCAGACTCGCAATTTGGTGGGTATCCAAGCCAGCGATAGCAGCGGTACTCCAAGTTTTGAAGAAAGCCGTGCTCAGCTTGGCAATTTCTGCAGTCTCCAAGGTCGTCAAATGGCCTGTGGTTAGGCCCGGTGCTTGCGCCGAACCCAACACAGCCAATTGCGCTGTGCCCAAGGCTGCAAAGTCTTGCGTTTGCAGCGCACGCAACTGATTGCTCGTCAGCATCGCCACTTGACGGGTAGTCAATGCTTTGGTCTGATCACTACTAAGAGCCACTATATGTGCCGTGGTCAGTGCAGGTATCTGCCCTGTCGTCAGGGCTTGAATCTGTGTAGTAGTGAACTCAGCGATGTGGCTGGAGCTCAGACTGGCGATTTGTTGTGGTGTAAGAACAGTGACAAAAGACATAACAGCCCCCTCGAAGAGCAAAAACTCTGCACAGTTCAGACTAACAGCAGGGCAGCCCCAGCGCAGAATGGGTAGAACAAGCGAACGCTCACTTTAGCATCAGAGACAGTATCGGCTGAATGTTGGCAAAATAAAGCCAAAAATTGCAACCACTTACGACACCCCGATAGCATCTATCCGGGCCACTATAACGACCTCGATAGGGGACTTACGCGGTAAGTACCCTGCAGTTACCCGTCCTTTTCAGCCCTTCACGGCAAAACCTGGTCTCAGGCCAGAGGGTGCTGGGCCAACGCGTTGGCAGGCTAATCAGCACAATTTCGGACAGGACTGAGGCTGTCAATTGACCGGTCAAGTCCCTGCTTTTCCAGCATTCTGTGCAGGGGGGGCACTCCCACAATTGACGGCATGAACGCTGTCACCACTCCCTCTCTGTTCCCGCGCTTGGCTGCCCCTGGCTGGCTGGGTGTGCTGATGTTGGCGTTGTGCACTGCACTGCCTGCCCACGCATTGCGCATCAAAGAAGTGGCTGCCGTGCAAGGCGTACGCAGCAACCAACTCACTGGTTATGGCTTGGTGGTGGGTTTGGATGGTACCGGCGACCAAACCACCCAAATGCCCTACACCACCCAAGCGATGCAGAACTACCTGCAACAAATGGGGATCAGTCTGCCAGCCAATGCGGCTGGACAACTGCAACTCAAAAATGTGGCCGCTGTGGTGGTTACCGCCCAACTGCCCGCCTTTGCCCAGCCAGGTCAAATGATCGACGTCAGTGTCTCGTCGATGGGCAATGCCAAGTCGCTCAAGGGCGGCACATTGATCGTGACGCCTTTGCGAGGTGCCGATGGTGAAATTTATGCACTGGCCCAAGGCAATCTGGTGATTGGTGGTGCAGGAGCCTCCCAAGGCGGCAGCAAAGTACAAATTAACCACCTGAGTGCTGGACGCATTCCGCAAGGGGCACAGGTAGAGCGCGCAGTACCCACCCCTTTGCACCAGGGCAATTCCATCACATTGGGATTGAACAGTTCAGACTTCCAAACAGCCCGCAAGGTGGCCCAAGCCATCAACAATCGGATGGGTACAGGCCGGGCCACCGCTTTGGATGGGCGCACCGTGCAAGTGCAAGCGCCTACCGACCCTGGCAGCCGAGTCAACTTTATTGCCGAACTGGAAGAACTGGCCATTGACAACGGCAGCCCAGCAGCCAAAGTCGTCATCAACGCGCGCACTGGCTCGGTCGTGCTCAACCAAGCCGTCACGCTGGGGCCCTGTGCCATTGCCCACGGCAACTTGTCTATCACCATCAGCTCTACACCGCAGGTCAGCCAGCCTAACCCGCTGTCGCAAGGCCAAACGGTAGTGACAGAAAAAACCGACATCCGGATCACCCAAGAGCCGGGCGCACTGATCCAAGTGCCGCCTTCGGCGCAATTGGCCGATGTGATCCGTTCTTTGAACCAACTGGGTGCCACCCCTCAAGACTTGCTGGCTATTTTGCAGGCGATCAAGGCCGCTGGTGCGCTCAATGCTGAATTGGAGGTTATCTGATCATGGCACTGGCACTCACCCCCTCCTCGTCGGGCACGTCCTTAGGCACCAATGCCCTGGCCGCTGATGCACGCTCGCTCAACCAGCTCAAGTACCAAGCTGGGCAAAACAGTGCTGAAGCCACCAAAGAAGCCGCCAAACAGTTTGAATCGCTGTTCATGCGTGAAATGATCAAGAGCATGCGCGAGGCCACGATGAAATCGGGCCTGCTCGAGAGCTCCCAAGCCGATCTGGGCACTGATCTGCTCGATCAGCAATTGTCGGTCAGCATGTCGGGGCTGCCTGGTGGCCTGTCCGAAGCCATCACACGCCAACTGTCCCAACAAATGGGGGGAGCCTCGGCCACGCTGGCTGTTCCCTCTACGCTCAGTTTAGCCCGCAGCAGCCAGACCACAGCCAATGTGCGCTCGGCCACCGCTACCAACAGCAATCCAGTAGCCAGCACTGGCCCGGCGCCCAAAGGGCGCGATGAATTTGTACAGTTCCATGAAACCGCTGCTGAACGGGTAGCCCAAGAAAGCGGCATTCCCGCCAGCTTTATGTTGGGCCAAGCAGGCCACGAAACGGGCTGGGGCAAAAGCGAAATTCGCGGCAGCGATGGCAGCAACTCCTACAACCTGTTTGGCATCAAGGCCGGTAAAGGCTGGACAGGCAAGGTGGCCGAAATCGTGACCACCGAATACGTTGATGGCGTGCCGCGCAAGGTGGTAGACAAATTTCGGGCCTATGACTCTTACGAGGAGTCTTTCCGTGATTACGCCCGCCTGATTAACAACAGCCCGCGCTACGAGCAAGCACGCACCCAAACTGGCTCTGCCGAAGCCTATGCCAGCGCCCTGCAAAAAGCAGGCTACGCCACCGATCCCGCCTATGCCCGCAAGCTCAGCGGCGCCATCCAAAGTGCCCTGCGCGCGCAACAGCGCGATCAGGCTTGAACCCCATTGAGGAGCTGAACCATGAGCCTCTTGAACGTTGGCGCCCGCGCCCTACAAGTCAACCAGACTGCCATCCAGACCACTGGCCACAACATTGCCAACGTCAACACGGCAGGTTACTCACGCCAGACCGTCACGCTGGGCACCATGCCCAGCCAGTACACCACCGATGGCTATATCGGCAAAGGGGTGGACGTTGAGGGCATCTTGCGCAACCACAGCGAATTGTTGACACGCCAAGCCAGCGCCGCCGCCTCGGTGCAAGCCGGTGATGCTGTGCGGCTGGATCGCATCAAGCAATTGCAAGATGTGTTTACTGGCGGCACTTCGGGCCTGGGCGCAGCCATCAACGACATGATGAATGCGCTCTCAGACGTAGCCAATGCACCCACTGATTTAACAGCACGGGGCGTGGTACTGACCCGCATGGACGAGACTGCTAAACGCATGCGCGATGCCTCCAGCCGCATCGACGAAATTTCTGCCACGGTGGAGTACCAAATCGAAGGCGGCATCAATGTGGTGAACAACTTGGCCCAAGACATGGCCGAGGTAAACCGTCAGATTGTTTTGGCCCGAGGCAAGGGCCAGCAGCCCAATGACCTGCTAGACCGACGCGACCAGCTCATCCGTGACATCAACCAATATGTGCAAACATCGCAGGTGGCCGCCGATGATGGCTCGATCACGCTGTTTGTCGCCAACAGCCAGCCCTTGGTCATGGGCGAGCGGGCTGGTAGCTTGTCTGTGGGCGATCCACAAGACTTCAATACCAATGGCGCTCAGAAAAAACTGCTGTTCACTCCGGCTGGTAGCACACAAAAAATTGAACTCAATGAAAACGTATTAGGTGGCGGAGAAGTGTCCGCGCTGATGCGTTTTCAAAACAGCGATTTGGCCGAAGGCCGCAATCTGCTAGGGCGCTTGGCCGTCTCTATCAGCGAAACCCTGAACCAGCAAAACCGCCAAGGTCTGACCTTGGATGGTGAGTTGGGCGACAACCTGTTCAGCCCTATCGAGCTAGACAATGCCATCTCTGGTCAACGCAACGCCGACCCCACTTTGACGATGGGCCTGGAAGTGGCCGACCCCAGCAAATTGCAAGCCTCCAGCTATGTGGTGCGCTTTATTGGTGGTGGTGGCACCGTCACCCGGCAGGCCGATGGCAAGGTGTTTAGTTTTGCCGACGCCACGGAGCTCAATACCCTGATGCTGGGCCAAGGTTTGCGCTTGACCGATAACGCCACCCCTGCTGCTGATTTTCCGGGGGCCAGTGACGGCGACCAGTTCCTGATCAACCCACTGCAAAACGCTGCCAGCCAAATGCAGGCAGCACAGTTCTCACCACGCAATTTGGCCGCTGCCAATGCGATCAATGCCGCAATGGGGCCCAGCAATGATGGCTCTTTGCAATTGGTGACGCTGCGCGCCACGGGCAATCCTGCCTTGGTGTTGCCACCCTCGCCTGTGCCACCCGCCACTGGCGAAGGCGTTACGCTGACCTTCAGCGCCGGCTCGCCCATGACCTTCACCCCCACGGGCAACACCAACCCCCCAATGGATTTGTCGACCGACCCGCCCACCGCACTGACAGCCCCGTTCACCTACACCCCTGGCCAGCCCATCAGCATTGACGGCTGGGAAATCACCCTCAATGGTGTGCCCAAAACCGGCGACACCGTGGTGGTGGGCAATGCCTCCGATCCGCAATATGGCGACTATTACCTGCGCGATTCTGGCAATGCCAAAGCCTTGATGAATTTGCGTGATGCCAAGATTTTTGATGGCGCCAGCCTGACCGACGGTTTTGCCGGCGCGATGGCCCAGATCGGCACTCGCACCCAAAGCGCCCAATTTGCCGCCGAGTTGTCCACCACCATTGCGGGCAATTTGGAGAACGAGCGCGCAGCGGTATCGGGCGTCAATTTGGACGAAGAAGCGGCCCGGCTGATTCAGTACCAGCAGGCTTACCAAGCCTCGGCCAAGATGATCCAAATCGCGCAAAACATCTTTGACAACCTGATTCAAACCGTAGGCCGCTAAGCCCGCACTGCACGGAGTCCGCCATGAGCACCTCTATCTACCGCGTCGGTACTGCCAACCAATACGACAGCGCCATGCGTAACATTACGCAACGCCACAGCGAGCTGACCGATCTGCAAGAAAACTTAACCTCGGGCAAACGGGTGGTCAAGCCCAGCGATGACCCAGTAGCCGCGGCCCAAGCCGAGCGAGCCCTGACGCGCATCAGCCGCATCCAAACCGAGCAACGCGCTTTAGATTTGCAACGCAACTCGATTGCCCAAGCCGAATCCACTTTGGGCCAAGCCGTCAGCTTGGGCCAAGAAATGCGCGAAATCTTGGTCAATGCGGGCAATGGCATTCACACGCCCAAAGACCGCCAAACCTTGGCGAACCAGCTGCAAAGCCTGCGTGACCAGATGTTTGAGTTGACCAGCCGTAAAGATGCCAATGGTCAGCCCTTGTTTGCCGCGTTGGGCAGTGGCTTGTCACCGCTGTTGGGGCCACAATCATCGGGCTTGGATTATGAGTTTGACGGCCTGCCCGGACAGGTGGCAGCCAACGGCACCAATATTCCAATTGCGCTGGATGGCGATGCTGCCTTTACTTTCAAATCAGCGCGTGATGGCGTCTACCACGCGGCCTTTCAGGCCAGCACCCTGACCGAATTGGCCCCCGGTGCCGCCACGGGCAGCACCCCCAGCGTGACGCCCAACCGCAAAATCGGCACCAGCACCATCGAGGTAGTGGATCGGGCACTGGTCACAGGTGACAGCTATGACATTACCTTCAGTGCGGTCGGGCCCGGTGCGACCGCTGGCACCTTAACAGCCACCTATACCGTGACCGACTCTGCCGGTGCAACCATCAACACCGTCACGCTGCCCGATTTTCCGGCAGATAAGCCCCTGAGTGTGGAGGTGTTGGACATTCCCGGTGTCAAATTCACCATCGACGCCACGCCCACCAAGGCTGTTGACGGAACTATCACCTTGGCCCCTGCCGATGGAGATACTTTTAGTTTGCAGCCCCAAAACAGCATTTTTGGCGTGATCGATACCGCGATTGCCGAATTGAAGGGTGCCACCGACAACAATGCCGCCATCCAGGCCAGCGCACAAGCCTTGGGCAACTTGGACAAGTCGATGGAACGCCTGCATATCGTGCGCGGCTATGCTGGTGAATTGCTCAACCGTGCCGACCGTATCATGGGAGACCAAGAAGACCGCTCGATCCAGCTAGAAGCCGATCGTTCGCGGGCCGAAGATTTGGACATGATCAGTGGCATCTCCAAATTTCAAGGCCTACAAACTGGCTACGAAGCGGCACTCAAATCTTATTCGATGGTGCAGAAGACCTCGCTGTTCAACTACATGGCCTAAAAGGTTGGATCGCTCATGGTGCAATCAGTCCTGGGCAGCCTAACGCTGGGATATCGCCCTCTTTGGGGCCGCGCCCGACGGCTGATGGGCGTGCAGCTCTATGTGCATGCCATTGATGAGAATGTGGCGCTGAATTTGCCGCACCTGCTGCGTACCCTGCGCGAAATCTGGTCGGAAAACTCGCCGCCAGTGTTGCTCTCTCCACAACAGCCATCGCTGCTGTTGGAGTTCTTGCGGCATGCCCATCCCGGTACGCCGTGGATAGAGGTGCAAGGGCGCTGGCTGCTCAACCCAGACATCTTGGCCCAAGTGCGCACAGCCCATGCACGCGGGCAACGACTGGTCTGGCGCGGCGATTTGAGCATGCTGCCACCGGCCGACGTGGCCCAATACTTCACCAGCAGTTTGCTCAGCCTGAGCCCCGAGGGGGCGTTGGCTGCCTTGCGCGCTGGCCCCGACAGTAGCCCGGTACTGGCAGGGCAGATGTATGAGGGCATTGCCAGCCGTTTGGTCATGCAGCACTGTCTAGACCAGCGCAATGCACTGGCCATGGCTGGCTGGCCTACCGAAGACGTGCTCTACAGCCTGCGCAACACCCATGCCAAACCAGCCCACGCCACGCTGGCTAAGCTGATGCGCGCGATTGATGCCGAACAATCGCTAGAGACTTTTGAAGACATTCTGAGCGAAGACCCGATTTTGGCCTACCGCTTCATGAACTACACCAACTCAGCGGCGCTGGGTCTGCGCACTGGCATTGACTCGTTGCGCCGGGGGCTGGTGATGATGGGCTATGGCTCTATTCAGCGTTGGTTGGGCAGCCAATTACCCCATGCCAGCACCGAACCCGACTTGCAGCCGGTGTACCAATCGATGGTGATGCGGGCACAACTGACCTCACGCCTGCTGGATGCCGGTGTCGAAAACGAATTGCGCCGCGAAGTCTACCTGTGCGGACTATTCTCACAGTTGGATCTACTGCTGCGCGAGCCAATGAGCAACATTCTCAATCGCATCCCGCTGTCAGAGCGCATTTACGATGCCATCGTGCAGCGTACTGGCCCTTATGCACCAAGTTTGCAGCTAGCCTCTTTGCTGGAGTCGGACAATGCGGTGGCTATCCGCCAATTGTGCGAAGACAATGAACTGCACCCTGAAGAAGTGAACCGCGCACTGTTGCGTATGCTCTCAGAGATAGAAGTGCCGCGCACCCGCAACTAAGTCGGTTGGCAGCGGCCCTCTCGCGGTTTAATCGTCGGCATACTGGTGAGCAATGCGGATGAATTGTTCGCGCTCTTGCAAAAACACATCAACAATGTCGGGATCAAAATGTTTACCCCGCCCCTGGCAGATGATGTCGGTAGCCTGCTCTGTGGTCAATGCAGGTTTGTAGACCCGGCGCGTGGTCAGGGCGTCAAACACATCGGCCAAGGCCATGATTCGTGCGGGCAACGGGATATCCGTGCCTTGTTTGCGCTCAGGGTAGCCTGTGCCATCCCAACGCTCATGGTGTGACTGGGCAATCTGGCGTGCCACATCCAAGAAAGCCAACGGCCGGGAGTCACTGCGGTAGCTGGAATGGTCGGCTGCCTGCACCTTGGTCATGGCCTGCGCAATGGCCTCGCTGCCAATGGTGGCATGGGTGCGCATGATGGCAAACTCTTCCTCGGTCAGGGTGCCAGGTTTGAGCAAAATCCGGTCGGGGATACCCACCTTGCCAATATCGTGCAAGGGGGCGGCCTTGACCACCCTCATCAGTTGCTCAGGCGGTAGCTGATCGGCATACTCTGGGTGTTGGGTCAGGGCACGGGCCAGCACCTCCACATAGCCTTGCGTGCGGTAAATATGGTTGCCCGTGTCGGTGTCACGCATTTCTGCCAACATCGCCAAAGCGGACAGACTGGCACTCTGGATGATCTCGTTGTCGTGCATGCGACGGGCGATTTCTGCTTCCAGAAACTTGTTTTGGTCGGCCAACAGGTGCTGGGCGCGGCGATTTTCCAGATGGGTGCGCACACGGGCCAACACCACCAACGGGCGAATGGGCTTGACGATATAGTCCACCGCCCCCAATTCCAAGCCCCGCTCTTCATCTTCGGCGCTGTCGCGGGCCGTGACAAAAATGACGGGAATATCTTTGGTGCTGGCATTGGCATGCAAGCGCGAGAGCACCGCATAACCATCCAAATCAGGCATCATCACATCCAGCAAGATCAGATCGGGGCGGGGCTCTGACACGGCAGCCCGCAACGCCCGCTCGCCACAGTCGGCCACCTTGACCCGGTAGTAAGGCTCTAGCAGATCGGCCAGAATGCTCAGGTTTTCGGGCTGGTCGTCCACCAGTAAGACAGTCTCATGGGGCAGGTGCATGGTATTGGCGTAACAGATGAAGGGCTTGGGCGTAATCAAAACGTTCGATAGCGGTAGCCAAAGGCTCCAACATTGTGGCTGACCACTGACTCGCCAACGCGGGCTGCAATTGACGAAATAGACGACGAGCCTCCAGATCGTCATTGCTCAACAAATGGTGCAAAGATTGCAAATCAGCGGCCAACGGTGCCAACAAAGATGGTGCCGAGGTGGCGCCCGCTGGAACTGGAGAGGCCACCACAGGTACGACCGCCGCCAGTGAAGGCGGCACAACCGCAGCCCGCAAGGCGCCCACCAAGGCAGGCAGATCGTGCAATAACGCTTGCATCGGCTGCTGGGCCTGCTCGGCATGGCCGCGCTCAGCGGCCATCTCCAGCGCCAGCGCCTGCTCGCGGATACCTTGGGCACCAATGTTGCCTGCCGCCCCCTTGAGTGCATGGGCCAATTGCCGCACTTGGGCAAAATCGCCCTGCGCCAGTAAAGCCTGCAAACGGGCAGCATCATCGGCGTGGCTGTCGGCAAACAGCCCCAAAATTCGACGGTAAGTAGGCAACTTGCCACACACCACCTTCAGACCTGCCGCTATATCGAGCTGGGCAATGCCGGCCAAACGGTCGTGCAAGCCCGCATCCATCAAGGCTGGCAATGCCGCCGAAGCCGCAGCAGGGCGGGCCAGAGAGGCATGGGCAGGACGCAGTAGCCAATGCTGCAACGTAGCAAACAACTTGTCCGGATCCACGGGCTTGCTCAGGTGGTCGTTCATGCCAGCGGCCATGCAGGCTTCGCGGTCTTCTGCAAAGGCATTGGCTGTCATGGCCAAAATCGGCACCTTGGCCCGGTCAGGCATTTTGCGGATAGCAGCCGTAGCGGCCAGACCATCCATTCGGGGCATTTGCACATCCATCAGAATCAGATCGTAGGCATGCTCACGGGCCAGATCGACGGCGATCTGGCCATCATCGGCCACGTCTACCCGCAGGCCCACGCTGCGCAACAACTCCAGCGCCACTTCCTGATTCACCAGATTGTCTTCGGCCAGCAGGATGTAGTAGCCCTGCAAGTTGGGCTGGTGCAAGCTGGGGCTGACAGACGCGCTGGCAACTGTGTGCTGCACCGCCTCCCCAGTCACCAATCCAACAATGGTGTCAAGCAGGTTCGATGGTGTCACGGGTTTGGGCAAGGCGGCCGCAATGCCCGCCTCTTTGAATACCGACTCTGAACATTCGCGGCCATAGGCCGTGACCAAAATGACACCCGGACGGGGCTGGGGGTAACGGGCCTGAATTTCTTTAGCCAAGGCGATGCCATCCATACCCGGCATCTTCCAATCCAACAGCACCAAATCGAATGGACGACCATTGCTGGTGGCTTGGGCCATCATCTGCAATGCCTGAGCCCCCGATTCAGCCAAGGTGGTGCGGCAACGCAGTGTATGCAGCATATCGGCCAAGGTTTCGCGGGCCTCCTCCAAATCGTCCACCACCAACACTTCCAGTTCACGCTCCAAGGTGCGGGGGGGGCTGTGCTCCAACGCCGTAGCGTCACCTGTGCGCAAAGACAGTTCGAGCCAGAAGGTGCTGCCCAGTCCCAAGGTGCTGTCTACCCCCACCTGCCCCCCCATCAGCACCGCCAACCGATGGCTGATGGCCAGCCCCAACCCCGTGCCACCAAATTTGCGGGTGATGGATGGATCGGCCTGTTCAAAGGGCTGGAACAAACGCCCCTGCTGCTCAGCACTCAAACCAATGCCGGTATCGCTGATCTCAAAACGGATTCGCACCGCATCGGACTCTGATGGCAACGACCGGGCCCGCAGAGTAATGGCACCCGACTCGGTAAACTTAACTGCATTGGTCGCAAAGTTGAGCAGCACTTGCGACAGGCGCATGCGATCGCCACGCACCATGCGGGGCAAGGCTGGATCAATGCGGCTAATGACCTCCACGCCTTTGGCTTCGGCCTTGTCGCAAATCAGGCTATGCAGGCTGTGAAAAACCCCTTCCAGCGGAAAATCGGCCACTTCCAGCGTCAACTTGCCCGCTTCGATTTTAGAAAAATCCAGAATGTCGTTGATGATGCTGAGCAGGTGCTGGGCCGCATCGGTGATTTTGTCCAAGCGTTCAAATTGCTGAGGCAACACAGCATCGCGGCGCATCAGGTGGGTCAGGCCCAGAATGGCATTCATGGGCGTGCGGATCTCGTGGCTCATATTGGCCAAAAAAGCACTTTTGGCCGCATTGGCCTGATCTGCCTCGACTTTGGCCTGCTGTAGCTCCTCCATCATGTGCTCTTGGGCAGTGACATCCTGCACCGTGCCCACAATGCGCTCCACCTGCCCATCCTCTCGCTGCACGCTTTCGCCACGTACCTGAACAAAAATACAGCGGTCTCCATTGAGCACCCGCACTTTGAGCATGAAAGGCTGTGCGTGCAGGCGCGCATTGTCCAGCGCCTGCACAAAAGCGGCCCTGTCTTGCGGATGCAAGGTTTGCAGCACTTCGTGGAGGGTTTGTTGCCCCGACTCGGCAATGCCAAAACTGCGAAACACCACCCCACTCCACTCCCACACACCATCGCCCAACGTCCAAGACCAACGCCCCAAATTGGCGATGGTCTGTGCCTCTATCAAACTGGCCTCGCGTTGCTTGATTTCACGAAACAACAGGTTGACCGGATCGCGCAGCCCCGTCACCACCACCGCCCGGTAAATCAGGGCGAAGGCGGCAATCTTGCAGATATGGCCGATCTGGTTGAAGGCATCACTCATGGCGTCGGAGACGTAGAGTGTGAAACACAGCTCGGTGGCAATCATCAACACCAAAGACCACTGCAAGCAGTGGTACACCCGGCTGTCAAACAGGTGCCGACGCAAATACAGCAGGTAGACACTGCCCAGCAGCAAGGCACAGATCACATATTCACTGACCACCTTGAAGGGGGTCAGCCCCTTGCCCGCTTCAAAGCAGACTGGAAAAATCTTGAAATACAGGATAGACGCCACCAGCAATGTGGTGATGAGGGTAAAAACGGCCAATGTCAGGGGGATGTGAACCTGGCGCCGCGTCCCCAGAAAACCAAAGGCCACCAGCATGCTGATGGACTCCATATAGCGGGCAGCAATCCAAAACTGGGGGGCGTAGTAGTCGTAGTCCGTGAAAATGGGCATGCCCTTGTACGCCAAGGTATGCAGAAAATCGATCAGCCCCACAAACAGGTAAGACAGTCCGATGAACAGGATGTACTGGTTGCGGATGGAGGCTGCGCAGTTGATGGCAATGATGAACAGCGTGACCGCAATGAAGATACTGAAAAACTCAGCCACACTGTGAAACAACAGATAGCTGTAATGGCTGCTCAGGTGAACGCCAAATACCAGCACGGCAAACATCGCCACACTCAGTGCCGATGTATTGAAATGGGCGGGAAAGAAAGCCAAAAAACGCTGAGGCAGGGTTCTGTGGTCTGCCGGGGTGGCAGTAGCCATCGGTGCAGAAAGCGACATGAAAAGGCCTTTAGAGAGATTCAACGCCCATCGGTTGTATCCAGAGCAGAAACAGAAACATCCCCCAATTTAGCAGCACCAGACCCAGAGGATGCCTCTCTCTGGTGGTTTCAAATCGCCAAAGGGTCCACATCTACCAGCCACCGCACCAATCCTTTGTGTGCAGGTTGGCTGCGCAAAGCCAGCAATACAGGTTGCCATGCTGCTAAAAAATGCTGCAAAGCGGGCCGACTATCGCTCTCCAACAGCATCTGTGCCCGCTCCACATTAGCCACCCGTTGAATAGCCAACGGCACGGGGGGGTAGAGTGTCACATGGTCGCCCAGGCCCGGCAAGCCCAAGGCATGGGCCGCCTCACTGGCCGCAGACAAAAAGCCTTGCGCTACCTCTTGGGTACGGGCGTCTGCCCGCACCAAAGCCTGAAAGGCAAAAGGCGGCATCGCGGCATCGCGCCGCTCCTGCAACTGTTGTTGGGCAAAGGCTGTGTAGTCGTGCTGGCGCAAGGCCGCCACAATCGGGTGCTCAGGGTGGAAGGTTTGTAGCCACATTTCGCTGCGACTGCCCTGCGTTTGGATGTATTGGGCATCGCGCCCGGCACGGCCGCCGGCCTGCATCAGCAGGCAGAACAACCGCTCAGGGGCACGAAAGTCACTGGAAAACAATGCCCCATCGGGCTGCACCGCTGCCACCAACGTAATGCGCCGGAAATCATGGCCCTTGGCAATCATCTGCGTGCCCACCAACACATCAATCTCGCCGGCATGCACTTGTGCCAGTTGTGCCTCCAGCGCCCCTTTGGCCCGCGTGGTGTCCGCATCTATGCGGGCCACGCGCACCGGGCTGCCGTCGGGGCGATGCACCCCGGCCAGCAAGGCAGTTAATTGTTCCTCCAGCTGCTCGGTGCCCCGGCCCATCGGGGCAATATCGGGGCTGCCACAGCCAGGGCAGGCCCACGGCACCCGTACGGTGAAGCCGCAATGGTGGCAGCGCAAGGTGCGGTCTGCCTTGTGAAAGACTTGGTGCGCACTGCAATGCGGGCAATCGCTTTTCCAGTCACAGTCGGCACAGTGCAACACTGGGGCATAACCACGGCGGTTGAGCAAAATCATGCACTGCTCGCCGCGCTCTACCCGCTCTTGCAATGCTGCCAGCAATGGGGCCGAAAACACTGTGCGCCGAGGCTGATGGTTCATATTGACCACGCGCAGACGCGGCAAAGCCCCAGCACCAATACGGCTGGGCATGTGCAGGCGCAGATAGCGCCCACCGGGGTCGTCTGTGGTAGCAGGGCGGCTGGCATACCAACTCTCTAGCGATGGTGTGGCGCTGCCCAAAATCACCTTGGCCCCTTGCTCACGCCCGCGCCAGATAGCCAAATCGCGGGCGGAGTAACGTGCGCCTTCTTGCTGTTTGTAACTGGGATCGTGCTCCTCATCGACCACAATCAGCCGCAACTGCGGTATGGAGGCAAATACTGCCATGCGTGTGCCCAACACAATGCGGGCTTGGCCACTGTGCGCTGCCAACCACCCCTTGAGACGCTGTGGATTGGTCATGCCACTGTGCAGCGCCACCACGCTGGCCACACCAAAACGGGCTGTAAAACGCTCCTCCAACTGGGGGGTCAGGTTGATTTCGGGCACCATGACCAACGCTTGGGCGCTGGGGTCGGCAGCCAACATCTCCTGCACGCAGCGCAGATAAACCTCGGTTTTGCCACTGCCAGTGCTGCCAAAAAGCAGGAACGGCCCTGCTTGGTTGGCAATCTGTGCCCGGGCTGCTTCCTGCTCTACGGTCAAGGCCACCCGTGGTGCGGCGGCCTGTACAACAGCATCGCTTGGTGCGGGGCGGCGCAAACGCCGGCTCAATTGTTCGGGCTGCAAATCACGCAACTGGGGTGGCAAGGCCGCCAAGGCAATCTCCCCCAGATTGCGCTGGTAGTAGCGTGCAGCAAAAGCGACCAATCGACGCCAATGGCCATCCAATGGGGCAATACCGTCCAGCACCGCTGCAATGGGGCGCAGTGCGACTCCATCGGGCGGGGTGGCTAGGCCATCCCATACCACCCCCAGCATCTCGCGCGCACCCAATGGCACCCGCACCAACGTTCCAGGCGCCAATTGCAATGCACAGGCATAGCTCAGCACTGCCCCCACCGCACTGTGGACAGGTGTGTGAACCACCACCGGAACGTGAAAAACAGGTAAGCAAGGCAAAGACACGGGCAGGCACAGTGCAATCAGGTGGGCCAGCCTATCACAGCCCAAGACCCGCGCCGCAAGGGTTTTGCTACAGTGGGCTCATGCTGCGCCGCGAACACCTTTCCCGCCAATTTTTGCTGTTGCCCGGACTCTTGTTGGTGGTGGGGCTTGCGCTGACATGGATGCTTCAGGACACCACGCGCCAATCGGTACGCCAATCGCTCAAAGAAGAGTTTGATTACCGCAGCGAAGAAATCATTCAAAACATCCGCCTGCGGTTAGACCGTTACGAACAGATTCTGGAAGGCACTGCGGGGCTTTTTGCAGCCTCGGGGCATGTGACGCCAGAAGAATTTAACCATTACGTGCGCAGCCTGAAATTTGAGGGCAAATACCCCGGTATCCAAGGGGTAGGCTTTTCGCAATGGATAACTGCTGCACAAAAAGAGGCCCACATCGCCCAAGTGCGCGCCACTGGCAGCAGCCACTACGACATCCACCCCACTGGGCAGCGCCCGTTCTACTCGTCCATTGTTTACCTAGAGCCCTCCACCTGGCGCAACCAGCGGGCCATCGGTTACGACATGTACGCCGACCCCGTGCGCCGTGCGGCCATGGAACGCGCCCGCGATGAGGACAAGGCGCAAATTTCGGGCCGGGTACAACTGATGCAGGAGACCGAACAAGACATACAAGCCGGTTTTCTCATGTATGTGCCGGTATACCAGTCGTTCAACGTCCAAGCCACCGTGGCCGAGCGCCGCGCTCAATTGGTGGGCTGGGCCTATGCCCCGTTTCGGATGAACGATTTGATGGCAGGCATTCTGGGGGAACACTTTGGTGAGGTGGGCGACACGGTGCATCTGGAAATCTACGATGGACATGCCGTTCAAGCCGAGCAGCGCATGTTCTCCTCGACCCACCGTACCCACCACGACACCAGCGCCTTTAGCCATGTGCGCCAGATCGTGCTGTTTGGTCATCCGTGGACTATCGGCATCCATTCTCTGCCCAGTTTTGATACACGGCTCAATAGCGAAAAGGCCAATGCCATCGCCATGACGGGCAGCCTCATCAGCCTGTTGCTGGCGCTGGTGGTCTGGCTGCTGGTTGCCAGTCGCGCACATGCCAATGCGCTGGCCCAAGACATGACCCGTGAACTACAGCACAGCGAAGCCGCACAGCGCAAGCTCAACCGTGCCTTGCGCCTGCTCAGCGCCTGCAACATGACGCTGGTACATGCCACCGATGAGCACCGGCTGCTGGCCGAGATCTGCCGCCTCTGTGTAGAGCGGGGTGGTTACCTGTTGGCTTGGGTAGGCTATGCCGAACACAATGAGGGGCGCAGTGTGCGCCCTCTCACGCAATGCGGCTTTGAACAAGGCTATCTGGACAGCATCTCTATCTCTTGGGGCAACAACGAGCGCGGCCAAGGCCCCACTGGCACCGCTATCCGCACGGGCAAGACCAGCATCAACCAAAATGTGCTGAACAACCCCGCCATGACTCCGTGGCGTCAGGCTGCGCTCCAACGGGGCTACCAAGCCAGTGTGGCCTTGCCACTGATCTGCGATACCCAAGTGCTAGGCGCACTCAACATTTATGCGGCCGAAGCCAATGCTTTTGACCCAGAAGAGGTGCAACTGCTCGAAGAGCTGGCCACAGATTTGGCCTTTGGCATCGTGACCCTGCGCGCCCGCGCCGAACACACGGCGGCCAAGGAGCAACTCGAATTCTTGGCCCATTTCGACCCGCTCACTCACCTGCCCAACCGTCTGCTGCTGCGCGATCGCTTTGAACATGCGGCACTGGCAGCCCGCAGTGGCCAAACCGAGATGGCCTTGTTGTACTTGGATCTGGATCAGTTCAAGCAAATCAGCGACAGCTTGGGCTATGCCGTGGGCGATCAGGTACTGGTAGAGGTGGTGCAGCGCCTACAGCAATGTGTAGACACCACCGATACCATCAGCCGCCTCAACAGCGATGAGTTCGTCATTCTGCGCAGCGACCCCTGCGATGCAGCCACCGCGGCCACCTTGGCCAACGCCATTCGGGATGCACTGACCAACCCCCTGCAAATTGGCGACCACACCCTGAATATTTCTTGCTCCATCGGCATCAGCCTGTTTCCCAATGACGGGGAAGAATTTGATGCCCTGCTCAACCGTGCCCACACAGCCGTGGACAGCGCCAAAGAGGCGGGCCGCCGCACCTACCGCTTCTTCACCCGAGACATGAATGCCGGGCTGTTAGACCAGATGCGCCTGACCGGCGCCCTGACCGAAGCCGTGCGCCAACAACAATTCCTGTTGCACTACCAACCACAAATCGATATCCGCAGTGGTCAGATTGTGGGGGTGGAAGCACTGGTGCGCTGGCAACACCCTACCGATGGCATGGTGCCACCGGGCAAATTCATTCCACTGGCCGAACGCAGCGGCCACATCATTCAAATTGGTGAATGGGTCTTGCACGAAGCCTGCCGCCAAGGCCGCCGCTGGCAAGAACAGGGTTTGGATGTACCGCTGATGGCAGTGAACTTCTCGGCAGTGCAGTTCAAGCGGGGCAATGTGCTGGAGCTGGTCTCCAGTGCGTTGGCTGCCTCTGGTTTATCACCCGACCGCTTAGAGCTGGAGCTCACAGAGTCCATTCTGTTGCAAGACGTGAGCGAGACCATCAAGACCTTGCAAGGCCTGAAAGATTTGGGAGTGAAACTATCGATTGACGATTTTGGCACTGGCTACTCCAGCTTGGCCTACCTGAAGCAATTGGCCGTGGACAAACTCAAGATTGACCAGTCCTTTGTGCGCGACATGCTGAGCGACAACGATGGTGCCTCGATCGTCAAAGCCATTATCCAGTTGGGCCACACCCTACAACTGGAAGTGATTGCAGAAGGGGTAGAAACTGCCGCCCATCTGGCCTTTCTGCACGATGCTGGTTGCGACCAAGCACAGGGCTACCTGCTCAGCCGTCCAGTGCCCACCGCACAATGCACGCAGCTACTGCAAGAGGGGCTGACGCACATTGTGGCGCAGGCCAGAGCCTGCACCCCGACCTAACGCCTTGCTAAATCACCCTTGGCGCATGGCCCGTGATTGGCGGTGTACCGCCTCAACCAAGGCCGCCACATGCTCGGGTGGCGTGAATTGGCTGATGCCGTGGCCCAAGTTAAAAATATGGGTCGGGCCGGTGCTGTTGCGGTCGGTGTGCGGAGCCCCAAAACTGCGCAATACCTTGGCTACCTCTGCCTCAATCTGCGCTGGGGGTGCAAACAGCACATTGGGGTCGATATTGCCTTGCAAGGCTTTGCCGGGGCCGCCCACATCACCACCCACAATGGCCCGCGCTTGGCCGAGGTTGGCCGTCCAGTCCAGCCCCAGCACTTCGCAATCGAGCGGCTTCATCTCAGGCAGCCAAATTCCGCCACCCTTGGTAAACACAATGCGCGGCACATCTTGCCCATCCACACCGGTGCGCTTGAGCTGTGCCAACACACGGGCCGTGTAGGCCAAGCTAAATTCTTGGAACGCACCATCGGCCAGCACACCACCCCAGCTATCAAACACCATAACCGCTTGGGCTCCGGCATCAATTTGCGCATTGAGGTACTGGGCCACGGCGTCGGCATTCACAGCCAGAATGCGGTGCATTAAGTCTGGGCGTGAATACATCAGTGTTTTGACCAAACGGTAGTCGTCCGAGCCTTTGCCCTCAACCATGTAGCAAGCCAGCGTCCAAGGGCTACCAGAAAAGCCAATCAGCGGCACACGGCCCTGTAAGGCGGTGCGGATGCTGGTGACGGCATCAAACACGTAGCGCAGTTTGTCCATGTCGGGTACCGCCAAGGCGGCCACATCGGCCTCGGTGCGTACGGTTTTGGCAAAGCGTGGGCCTTCGCCCTCGGCAAAGCTCAGGCCCAGGCCCATGGCATCGGGCACAGTAAGAATGTCAGAGAACAAAATGGCGGCATCCAACGCAAACCGCTCCAACGGCTGCAAGGTGACCTCGGTGGCGTAATCCACATTCATAGCCAGCCCCATAAAGCTGCCCGCCTTGGCGCGCGTGGCTTTGTACTCGGGCAGGTAGCGGCCCGCTTGGCGCATCAGCCACAGCGGGGTGTAATCAGTGGCCTGACGGCGGCAGGCGCGCAAAAAGGTGTCGTTGACAAGGGGGGCGAAGGCGGATGGATTCATGCACGCCATTGTCGCAGGCTGCCCAGCCCAGCTCGCCTACCATCCATACCCAGACAACGGAGTTCTGCTACATGCTCAAACCACTGCTGCGCACCGCCTTGCGAGGTGTTTTTCGAATTCTTTACCGGGTGGAGGTCAAGGGCCATCCGGGGCATTTGCATCAGGACAAAACCCTGATCGTCGCCAACCACCAATCGCTGCTCGATGGGGTGCTGCTGGCGCTGTTTTTGCCGGTAGATGCCACCTTTGTGGTGAATACGGGCATTGCCAACAAACCATTTTTCCGCACAGTGTTGCGCTTGGCACGCCACCTGACGGTAGACCCCACCAACCCGCTGGCCATGAAAACCGTGGTGGCGCGGGTCAATGAGGGCGAGCCGGTGGTAATTTTTCCTGAGGGGCGCATTTCGGTCACGGGTTCGTTGATGAAGACTTACCCCGGCACCGGCTTTGTGGCGGCACGCAGCCAAGCCAGCGTGGTACCCGTCAGCATTGAGGGGGCACTGCATACCCCCTTCAGCTATGTCAAAGGGCTGTTTCCGACACGCTGGTTTCCCAAAATTACCCTGACCATCCACCCGCCACACACCATTGCCCGTGCCGAGGGCAGTGCGCGTGAGGCGCGGCGCAAAGCGGGAGAAGACTTGCACCGCGTGATGCAGCACATGACGCTAGAGTCGCGCGAACGCACCACGCTGTTTTCTGCCCTGTTGCAAGCCCGCGCCCGTTTTGGCGGTGCTTATATGCTGGTGGAAGATGTGCGGCTGCAAGAGGAGTCGTACAACACCCTGCTCAAGATGGCTTTGGGTGCGGCGCGTCTGCTGCTACCGCACAGCCGCCCCGGCGAGGCCGTGGGCGTGTTGTTGCCCAACAGCACCGGCACGCTGGCCGCTATTTTGGGTCTGACGGCGTTTGAGCGCATACCCGCCTTACTCAACTACAGTGCCGGGGTGGGCGGTGTGCAAGCCGCTTGCCATGCCGCACAGGTCAAAACCATTGTCAGCAGCCGCCAATTCATTGCCAAGGGCGGGCTGGAAAAACTAATCGCTGGGCTGGAGCCACATTATCAAATTTTGTATGTAGAAGACCTCAAAGAACGCATGGGCCTGTCGGACAAACTGTGGATTGCCGCCCGCATGGTGGCCCCACAGCGGCTGATTGCCCCCGGCAACCCCGATGCCGCTGCCGTGATTTTGTTTACCTCGGGCTCTGAGGGCAAACCCAAGGGGGTAGTGCATAGCCACAACTCGCTGCTGGCCAACATTGCCCAAGTGCGTGCCAGTGCCGACTTCAAACCCAGCGACAAGTTCTTTTTGGCACTGCCGTTGTTCCACTCGTTTGGCCTCACCTGTGGCGCTTTGCTGCCGGTGCTGGCAGGCTGCAAACTGTTTCTCTACCCCAGTCCGCTGCATTACCGCATCATCCCCGAACTGGTGTACGACCGCGATGCCACGGTGCTGTTTGGCACCAGCACTTTCTTGGGCGCTTATGGCAAGCTGGCGCACCCATTTGACTTTGCCCGGCTGCGCTATGTCGTGGCGGGGGCCGAAAAGCTGTCGGATGCCGTGCGCGATTTGTGGTTTGATAAGTTTGGCGTGCGCATTTTGGTCGGTTATGGCACCACAGAATGTGCGCCGGTGCTGGCGGTCAACACCCCGATGGCAGCGCGCAGCGGCACCGTAGGCAAGTTGCTGCCGGGTATCCAATACCATTTGGAACCCGTGCCCGGCATTGCCCAAGGTGGCGCACTCTATGTGCAAGGCCCAAACGTGATGAAAGGCTATCTGCGCTACGAGAACCCCGGCCTGCTCGAAGTGCCCCAAGCCTTGGGCCGCCCCGGTTGGTACGAGACGGGCGATATTGTCTCGATAGACAGCGATGGCTTTGTCCGCATCGAAGGCCGCATCAAGCGTTTTGCCAAGGTGGCGGGCGAAATGGTGTCTTTGGATGTGGCCGAGCAGGTGGCGGTGAAGGCTTCGCCGCTGCACCACCATGCGGTGTTGGCACAGGCCGATCCGGCCAAAGGCGAGAGTTTGCTGTTGCTGACGACAGATGCAGCCTTGAACCGGGCACAACTGGTGACGGCTGCCCAAGCCTTGGGGGCGCCAGAACTGGCCGTAGCGCGCAATATCCGGGTGGTAGACCAAATCCCGGTCTTAGGCTCGGGCAAAACCGACTATGTGAGCTTGCAAGCGCAGTTGGCAGGCTGATGATTGCCCCCCAAACGCAGGCTCAGGACTTGTTCACCGCCTGCTGGTTGGCCGGTGCCATCAGCCGCTCACTCATCCAGCGCAACAGGTCTACCCACATCTGGCGCATCTCCGCCTCGCGTGGGGTCGTTCTGGCGCTGGACAGCTCCACCGTCACCACAGGCATCCCCTTGTGTACGCCCGCATAGTGCCCCAAGCTGCCGGGATAAATGCCCACTTGATCCAGATAGAGCCGCCCCAAACGCGAGGGTGGCGTGATGGGGCCATCAAAATCCAGTACGCCATACGGTGCGTGCAAACTCACGATCAGGTTGGGCTTGAACTGTTGCATCTCCTCGTGCAGATAGCTGCTTTCTGGCTCAGACAATGGCGCTTTGCCCGGCCAGCGGCGTGGATCTTTCCCGGTGCGCTGCGCCCAATAGTGGGGGGCATCGCGCAACCATTCGGGCGTGGGGAAATTGCGGTTCAAATCCACACCATTGGCATTCGTACGCCGGGGCCGCTCCATCAGCAGGCCATCGGGGTTGAGTGCCGGAATAAATCGCCAATGCACTGGCTGGGGCAGGTCAAAGGCTTTATCACGGGCTAAAGCAAGCCAGTGCAAAGCCACCGAAGCTGACGAAGGCTCGTCACCATGAATGCCCCCAATGACCAACACCCGCAACTGCGCCTGCGCATCGGGCACATCACGCACCAAGATGCGCCGCCCCTGCACCGAGCGGGCCGCACTCACTACCAGACCGGCCTGCTGGCACTGCGCCAGCGTGACATTGGGCAAACGGCGCACCAGCGCCTGACATTCTGATGCCACAGAGGCTGCTGCCGGAATTTTGGCCGGATTGGGTGGAACAGCCCAGACAGGTGCGCTCATGGCCACAGCCCATAAACCTGCCACAGCCGCGCGCAAGGCACGTCCCCGCCATAGAAAAGCAGACCGTCCCCAAGGCCGCAAAGACAAAAAACTCATAGCCAACCAGCATCAAAGCAGCCCTGCTGCATGCAGGCGCTGGTGCTCCACCAAAGTGCAACGGTCTTGTACCACCTGCAAACCTGCCGCATGGGCATGGGCTGCGGCCTGCTCATGGCAAATACCACGTTGCAACCACAGGCATCGGGCACCAATAGCAATAGCCTCCTCGGCAATTGGCGGCACATCGGCACTGTTGCGAAACACATCCACCATGTCTATGCGCAACTGTTGTGCCGCCAGTGCTTGGGCGGCATCGCTCAGGCTGGCATAACACGGCTCGCCCAGAATCTGGTCGCCTTGGGCGGCCACCACCGGATTGACCGGCACGATGCGATAGCCCTGTTGCTGCAAATACTGCGCAACGTGGTAGCTGTCACGGTGTGGCTTGGGGGACAGGCCCACTACGGCAATGGTGCGACATTGCGCCAGAGCGGCGCACAACAGATCAGGGCTGGACATGCGAAACTTCACAGGGTTGATACGACAATGGTAGCGTGGTGCTTCATCACAGTGCGCTCAATGCCGTTCGCACCTCTGGCACGCTCAAGATTTCTGTGAGCACCACGGGCGCACGGCCTGGAGCGTAAAGCACATACACCGGCACCCCATTACGGCCCAACTGGGTCAGTGCTGCGGTAATGGCCGGATCACGCAGCGTCCAGTCGGCGCGTAACAGCGCCACCTTGTGTGCGGCAAAGTCGGCAAGCACCGTGGCATCGGCCAAAGTTGTGCGCTTGTTGTATTGACAGGTCACACACCAAGCAGCCGTAAAGTCCACAAACACCGGCTGACCGGCCGCCGTCAATTCGGCCACCCGCTGGGCAGACCAAGGCTGCCACTGTGGTTGGCGCACGCCATCCACGGTGGCTGCGCTGTCTCTACTGGAAGAAACAGGCGCTGGCTGGGTCACATAAGGCCCAATCACTACCAGCAGCCAAGCGTTGAGCCACAGCAGCACGGCCACTGTCCACCAGCGGGTGCGCCCCTGCAAGGTCGACGACCACACCAACGCCGCCAGCGCCACTAACAACGCCAGCAGCGCACCCGCACCATCCATGCCGCTTTGTTGGCCCAACACCCACACCAACCACACCACCGTGGCAAACATCGGAAAGGCCAGTGCCTGCCGGAAAGTCTGCATCCAAACACCAGGAGCAGGCAGACAACGCACGACCCCTGGCACCCAGGTCGCCAGCAAATAAGGCAAAGCCATCCCTACACCCAAGGCTGCAAACACAGCCAGTGCCTGCCCGGTGGGCAAGGCCACCGCCAAGCCCAGCGACACCCCCATAAACGGTGCGGTGCAAGGCGATGCCACGGCCACGGCCAAGACCCCCGACAAAAAAGCATCGGCTACCGGATGGCGCGCCTGCATACTGGCCAAGCCAGACGGCAGCACCTGACCAAACTCAAACAGCCCAGCCAAATTCAGCCCCATCAGGGTAAACAACACCGCCAACCCGGCCACCACGGCAGGCGATTGCAACTGAAAACCCCAGCCCAGTTGCTCCCCGGCAGCACGCAGTGCCAACAACAAGCCCCCCAAAGCCAAAAACGAGAGCACCACACCAGCAGCATAAGCACCACCGGCCCACCGCTGCGCCCGCAAGGCATGGCCGTGGCGGGCAAAACCCACCAGTTTCAAAGCCAAAATGGGAAACACACAGGGCATCAGATTGAGCAACATGCCCCCGGCCAGCCCACCAAGCAATGCCAACCACCAAGACCCCGGCACCTGAGCAGGTGCCGATGCGGGCGCGGCTGGCTTGGCCGCCAGCACTGCGGCCAAAGCGGGAGAAATCTCGGCACGGGCGGCAGGAGTCCACTGGCCTTGCACAGAGGCCACGGTGCGCCAAGCCGCCACATCCGCCAAGGCACCACGGTGCTGACTGCGCCCCTCAGGCACCAAAAGCAAGGGCAGACTGCTGATGTTTTCTCCCCGGTCTGGAGACAAAGGCACGCGGGCTGTCCAAACCTCTCCCTCCCAAGCCTGCGTCCAACCCTGTGCGGCTTGTGCCAAGTGCTGTAACACGGCTGGCATCTCTGGCAACAACAACAGCCTTTGCCCCCTGACCGAGGCAGGCAAACCCGCAACACGCACTTGCAGGTGCTCACCATCCACCTGAGCGCGGGCCTCACCCTCCAAAGCAACCGGCTGGGTAGCCCACTGCCGAGCAAAGGCGGCACTGTGCAAAGCGGTAGAGCCCTGCACTGGCACCGTCAAAGTAAACTGACCTTCCTCGGGGATACATTCCACGCGACACACCAACCAACTGGCCCGCAACCGTACGGTGATGTCACCTGCACCCGATACTGGTGGCTGGAACAGCGGCGTCACCTGCACCGGCACAGCCAGCAATACCTCTCCCTCATAGCCGTAGTTGACCAACTCCCCCACTGGAATAGGATGGGGCACAGGCCAAACCACCTCGCCCACCTCCAGCCCAGCAGGCAACTCCCAGCGCAATTCGGTAGGCAGCCCCGAATCGCCCGGGTTCTTCCAGTAGCTGTGCCAGTCGGGCTGGTGCGTAAGTTGCAGCCCCAACCACAGCGGCTGGCCCGGCGCAATGCCTTGTGGAGCTTGGGCCACCAATTCAGCGCGCACATGGGGCGTAGTGACCACGCT
The DNA here is from genome assembly GCF_054779375.1 of Giesbergeria giesbergeri. Classification (NCBI taxonomy): domain Bacteria; kingdom Pseudomonadati; phylum Pseudomonadota; class Betaproteobacteria; order Burkholderiales; family Comamonadaceae; genus Giesbergeria; species Giesbergeria giesbergeri. Next base: position 850,130 of record NZ_BAAGYJ010000001.1, read on the forward strand.
GCCAGTAACCAACAAACCTGTCTGGGCCAGCGCCGCCGTGCTAAAGACACTGGCCGTCAGCCACAACACAACCGAGAAAAGGCGAAAAATAAATGGATGCAGCATGGTGATAGGTCGGAGCCGAATGGGCCGCTTTGGTTCCGGCTGCACGACTCTCTGGGGAGCCGCATGGTAGCGGAGGGCCGACAATCCCCCCCATGAGTCGCCCTGCCCCCTTCACCCCTGCCCCTGCTTTGCCCTCACGTTTTTGGGCCGAGCTGTCTACCCATGACTTTGCCGAACTTCAGGCTTCGGGCGCTACCGATGAGATCATCGCTGTGCTACCAGTGGCAGCCATAGAGCAGCATGGGCCACATTTACCGCTATCGGTGGATGCCACTTTGTTGCAAGGGGTGATTGACACCGCACTGGCACAACTGCCCGCCGATCTGCCCGTGCTGTTTCTGCCACCGCAAAATATAGGCCTCAGCACCGAGCACACCGCCTTTGCAGGCACCCTGACCCTGTCACCCACCACATTGATCACGCTTTGGACAGAGATAGGTCAATGCGTAGCCCGTGCAGGCATTCGGAAACTGCTGCTCCTCAACGGCCACGGGGGCCAAGTGAGCGTGATGGACATCGTGGCTCGGCAGTTGCGCCAACAGTGCAATTTGCTGGTGTACAGCGCAAGCTGGTTCAGCTTGCCCCTGCCCGATAGCGTGGCAGGACAGTTCAGCGCCCACGAACACCGCTTTGGCATCCATGCGGGGGAGATTGAGACCTCGATGATGCTGCATCTGGCACCAGAAACCGTACACATGGAGCGGGCACAAAACTTTCCGTCTACCTCGTACGAACGCTCCCAGCACTATGCTTTGCTGGGCAACGGCAAAAGCGCCAAACTGGGCTGGGCCATACAAGACTACCATCCAGCAGGCGCCGTGGGCAATGCCGCAGCCGCTAGTGCAGACAAAGGACGTGCCGTGGTGCAGGGCGCTGCCCAAGCACTGGCGCAACTGCTGCACGAACTGCACCAACTGCCCTTGAGCACTTTGGCACCAACGCCCCATTTTTTGGCGGACTGACGCCGCCTGCCAGTGCTGGGTCAGACCCAGCACCGGGGTTGCAGCGTCTTATTCGCTCCAGTCAGCGTGCTTTTCGCACAGCTTGTTGGTGGCTTTGCCTTTGGACGATTCAGAGTACTTGACCAAGTTGCCACCAAAATCGTCGGGGGTTTCATTCCACATACAAGTGCACCACGCTTGGGCCTTGGTTTGGCCTTTGACGGGGCTGGCCTCATCGCCGCCCTCATACAGTTTGGCCGCGTAGCGCAGACACTGGCGGTACTGGGCGTCATCGGCCGGTGGGCGGTTGTAGCTGGTGGCGGCAAAGGCGCTGCTGCTGAAAACCAGCCACAAGGCGGATGCGGTCAGTGCAATGGTCTTTTTCATGAGAATACTTCTGAAAAGAAGACGGTAAGTTAATAGTAAAGCGATAGAAAACGACTACCCCACAGGCACCGAGTGCCTATAAAAAGCAATCTCTGACAATGTAATCCGGTGTCACGTAACGTAACAGTGATTTTTTGCACCGTGGCAAAAAGCACACAAGATGGGCCTCGGTATCATTGCGCGCGCTCCCGCCTGCCCCGCTCCTTTTCTTTCCATGTCTGCCGGTCTCAACCTCGCTCAGCTTCAGGCTGTCCACTACACCCACGGCCCCTGTTTGGTACTGGCGGGTGCTGGCTCGGGCAAAACCCGTGTCATTACACACAAAATTGCCCATCTGATTGAGCACGGGCTAGAGCCGCGCCGCATCGCCGCTATCACCTTTACCAACAAAGCCGCCGCCGAAATGCGCGAGCGCGCCCAAGGTTTGATTGGCCGCCGCGCCAAAGAGGTACTGATTTGCACCTTCCATGCGCTGGGTGTGCGCATGGTGCGCGAAGACGGCCAAATGCTGGGCCTCAAGCCCCAATTCAGCATTTTGGATACCGACGATGTCACCAGCATCCTCAAAGATGCCGCTGGGGGCACCACCGATGCCGCCACCGCCCGGCAATGGCAATGGACTATCAGCCGCTGGAAAAACCAAGGTCTGAACGCCGCGCAGGCCTTGGCCCAAGCACAAGATGAACAAGAGCGCAGCACCGCCGTGCTGATGGCACGCTACGAAGAGCGCCTGAGCGCCTACCAAAGCGTGGATTTTGACGACCTGATCAGTCTGCCGCTCAAACTGCTGCGTGACTTTGCAGAGGTACGCGCCAAATGGCAAACCCTTTTGGGCCATGTGCTGGTGGACGAATACCAAGACACCAACGCCACACAGTACGAGCTGCTCAAGCTCTTGGTAGGCGAGCGTGGTCACTTTACCGCTGTGGGCGATGATGACCAAAGCATCTACGGCTGGCGCGGCGCCACCCTAGACAACCTGAAAAAACTGCCGCAAGACTTTCCAACCCTCAAAGTGGTCAAGCTAGAGCAAAACTACCGCTCGACCAGCGCCATCTTGCGCGCTGCCAACAATGTGATTGAGCCCAACCCTAAGTTGTTTCCCAAAACACTGTTTTCGGAATTGGGCGAGGGTGAACCGGTGCGCGTAGTAGGTGCCGACAGCGAAGAGCACGAGGCCGAGCGCGCTGTAGCGCGCATCCAAAGCCTACGCGCCGCCAGCAACCCACCGCCAGACTGGCGCAGCTTTGCCATTTTGTACCGTGCCAACCACCAAGCCAAACCGTTTGAAAAGGCACTGCGCAAAGCCAATATTCCGTACAAAGTGTCGGGCGGCACCAGCTTTTTTGACCGTGCCGAAATCAAAGACCTGTGCGCTTGGTTTCGGTTGTGGATCAACTCGGATGACGATCCAGCCTTTTTGCGCGCCATCAGCAGCCCCAAGCGCGGTATTGGACACACCACACTGGGCCAACTAGGCCACTTTGCCACCCAACACAAGCAAAGCATGTTCGAGGCACTGTTCAATAGCATGTTGCCTGCCGCCATTGCCAAACGGGCCTTGGAAGGGCTGCATGAGTTTGGCCGTTACATCAACGAGTTGGAATACCGCGCCCGCCACACCCACGGTGCCGAAGCGGCCCGCGCATTTTTGCAAGACTGGTTGCAAGAGATAGATTATGAAAAGCACCTCTACGATGGCGAAGAAAGCGAGAAAGTCGCCGCTGCCCGTTGGACGAATGTGCTGGAGTTTTGTGATTGGATGGCCCAGCGTGCGGGCGGCCAAATTGACGAGACTGTGGGCGATGTCATCACCACACAAAGCAAAAGCCTGCTCGAAGTAGCGCAAACCATCGCCCTGCTTTCCACCATCTCGGAGCGCGAAAAAGACCAAGACATGGTCACGCTCTCAACCCTGCATGCCTCCAAGGGGCTAGAGTGGCCCCATGTCATTTTGGCCGGAGTCACCGAGGGCATGCTGCCCTTCAAACTCGACGACGACCACGGCAACAACCCCGATGCAGACGCAGACATCGTGCAACGCCTGCAAGAGGAGCGCCGCCTGATGTACGTGGGCATTACCCGTGCCCAACGCACTTTGGCCGTGGGTTGGACAAAAAAGCGTAAAAAAGGGCGCGAGATGGTCAAAGCACAGCCCAGCCGCTTTATTGCAGAAATGAAGCTCGACCAAGCCACTGTGCAAGAAGACTACCGCGAAAAACTCAAGGCCTTGCGCGCTGAGTTTGCAGCCAAAGCTGCCTCCACCACGCCACCACGGTAAGTTTCTTTTTGCGTATAAATGCCCTTTTGCCCGGCTTATTCCACGCCTGAAATGCACCGACCTGCACGACAATCCTGCCACGGAGAAGCACCATGGATCTGCAATACCAGCTCAAGGCTGGCAGCTATTATCTGTACGACATGCGCGAGACGCCCAGTGCCGTCACGGGGGAGCGCCGCTTCAAGTTGAAAACAGATACGGTGGCCATTGCGTTTGATCTCTATACCGGCGAGGTCCACCAGCATGGCAATCCCACCCGCATTCATTCTTGGGCCACCATGACGCGTCGGCGTCTGCGCGCTGCCGGTGCGCAGGCCCAAGCCAATGACATCGTGGTTATTTCGGGGCCGCTTCCCGTAGAAGAAATCAACAAGTGCCTGTGGATTCGGGGCTATGTGCAACGCCTGTTCAAGCGCCTAGCCACCCTGCCCCACGGCAAATTCCAACGCCAAGGCGGCACGCACCAGTTCCGCCGCGCAGCTTGAGCCGCTGCCGCTACAGGCTGCCACATGCAGCCTGGCCGGTATGCAGAGGGCTTCAGTCGGCAGCAGACTCCCCTTCCAGCGGCTCTTCGGGTGCTGGTTCCACATCGATAGCGTGCACAATGGTCACGGGCACCGGGCTGGCATGGGCCAGTTCTTGCGATACCGAACCCAACAACGCACTGGCAATGGCTCCCTGCCCACGCGCAGCAATCAGCACCAAATCGCAGCCGGTGTCCTCAATGATGTCTACCAGTGTGTGTGCCGGGTCTCCAATGCCCACTTCTGTCTCACACTCTAATCCTGCTTGCTGCAACAGTGCCAACGCAGGAGCCATCAGATGGTGTCCAGCCTCTAGGCTGGCGGCAGCAATCAATTCAGGATCACGCGAAGTAACCAGCTCATACAGTGAGGCTGGCTCCTGCACGTTAGCCAGCACAAACTGGGCTTGCAAACCCTTTTGTACCAACTTCAGCGCATGCTGCACAGCATCGAGCGAACATTCAGAGCCATCAATGGCAATCAGGATCTTGAGCATCGGAATTCCTTATGGGGATCAATACGGATCAGTGTAGCGGTGCAGCATCACCGAAAATGCCACCATGCTGCAATTTGAACTCTTGAACACCGACTCCGCCAGCCATGCCCGGCGCGGCCAGCTCACGCTCAACCACGGCGTAGTGCAAACCCCGATTTTTATGCCCGTGGGCACCTATGGCACGGTCAAGGGCGTGATGCCGCGCAGCCTGCACGACATGGGCGCACAAATCATCTTGGGCAATACCTTCCACCTCTGGATGCGCCCCGGTCTGGACATCATGCAGAGCTTTGGCGGCCTGCATGCCTTTGAAAAGTGGGACAAACCCATCCTGACCGACTCGGGGGGCTTTCAGGTCTGGAGCTTGGGGGCCATGCGAAAAATCACCGAAGAAGGCGTGACCTTTGCCAGCCCCGTCAATGGCGATAAGTTGTTTATGTCGCCCGAAGTGAGTATGCAGATCCAAACCATACTCAACTCGGACATCGTGATGCAACTGGACGAATGCACACCCTACGAGACCAAAGGCCACCTGACCACCGAACGCGAAGCGCGCACCTCGATGGAGATGAGCCTGCGCTGGGCGGTGCGCTCCAAAAACGAGTTTGAGCGGCTGCAAAACCCCAACGCGCTGTTTGGCATTGTGCAGGGTGGTATGTACCTCAACCTGCGCGAAGAGTCTTTGCAGCAGTTGGTGGAGATGGATTTCCCCGGCTATGCCATTGGTGGCGTGAGTGTGGGAGAACCCAAAGAAGAAATGCTCGGCATCATGGCGCACACGCCGCACCGGCTGCCCGCCCACAAACCGCGCTACCTGATGGGCGTGGGCACGCCCGAAGATTTGGTCGAAGGCGTGGCCTGCGGTGTGGATATGTTTGACTGCGTGATGCCCACGCGCAATGCGCGCAACGGCACGCTGTTTACCCGCTATGGTGATTTGAAAATCCGCAACGCCCGCCACAAAACCGACCACCAGCCGCTGGATACCAGTTGCACCTGCTATGCCTGTGCGGGCAGCAGTGGCGTGAGTTGGGATCAAGGCGGACGCGACGGCTTCTCACGGGCTTATCTGCACCACCTCGACCGTTGTGGCGAAATGCTCAGCCCCATGCTGACCACGGTACACAACCTGCATTACTACCTGAACCTGATGCGCGAGGTGCGCGAGGCACTGGATGCAGGCCAGTTTTCTGCCTTCCGCGCCCGCTTTAAGGCAGAACGGGCGCGGGGCGTTTAAGCACTGAGCTGGAGACAGTGGGCACGCACCAAGGGCTGTACAGTAGATGCGGCCAAGGGCTGGCCCTCTAACTTGAACACCACCACGGTATCGACCAGCTCTTGCGCCTGTTTTTGCAGGCCGCCAGCGGCTGCTGCCATTTCTTCGACCAAGGCCGCATTCTCTTGCGTGACTTGATCCATGCGCGTCACCGCAACGCCCACTTGCTGCACCGCATCGCTTTGCTCATGGCTGGCAGCGGTGATCTCACCCACCATGTCCGTCACACGGCGGATGGCGCTGACCACTTCGGTCATGGTAACCCCCGCCTGATCGACCAAGGCCGCCCCTTGCTCTACCCGCTCCACGCTGGCATGGATCAGACCCTTGATTTCTTTGGCTGCCTCGGCACTGCGGCCTGCTAGATTGCGCACCTCCGAGGCCACCACGGCAAAGCCGCGCCCCTGCTCACCCGCGCGTGCGGCTTCTACCGCTGCATTCAGGGCCAAGATATTGGTTTGGAAAGCAATACCATCAATCACTTGGATGATGTCGGCAATTTTCTTGCTGGCATCGTTGATGCCCTTCATGGTGTCTACCACCTGCTCCACCACCTCGCCACCCCGAATAGCCACGCTGCTGGCGCCCTGTGCCAACTGGTTGGCCTGCTTGGCACTGTCAGCGTTTTGCTGCACCTGAGAACTCAACTGCTCCATCGATGCGGCTGTCTGTTGCAGCATCGCCGCTTGCTCTTCGGTGCGCCGGTTCAGATCATGGTTACCCGAGGCAATCTGGCCACTGGCCGAGGCCACACTCTCCGACCCAGTACGCACAGCCAGCACCACCCCGCCCAAGCTGCACTGCATCTCTTGCAGCACTTGCAACAGTTGTGCCGTTTCATTTTTACCCTGCACTTCAAAGCGGTGGCTCAAATCACCCGCAGCCACTGTGCGGGCCACCTCCACGGCCTGCTGGATAGGGCCGGTGAGCGAGCGGGTGATGAAGACACCTGTTACCGCCCCCAACACCACAAAGAGAACACTGACCACAATCGAGATGTAACGTCCAGTCTGTTGCACTTGCACAGCATTGGCCTGAAAACCTTCGGCCTTTTTCCAAGCAATGTCATGGATTTCGGTGATGGCGGCATTAATTTCAGCCACTTTAGCCACACCCTGTGTGCGCACCACCTGGGCCGCCTCGGCAGACTGGCCTGCCTTCTTCAGTTGAAGCACCTGCTCACGAATCGGTTGCCATGAGCGAATCTTGCCCACCAACGCATCCGAATGCCCCTTGTCGCTCAGAAAACGTTCTTTGACCAGTGCCATGTCATCTAAAACCTTCTGCTCTAAGGCTTGCACATCCGTGGTGAACTTTTGGATGTCGGCCTCATTTTCAGCCATCGTGACATCGCGCATGGCGCGTGCCATACGGGCAATATTGGCATCCACCCGCGTAATGGCATTCGTAACGGCAAAAGGATGTTTGAACTCCGCCACCATGAGCGCCCCAAGCTTGTCTTGCTGGTACACCGAAAAAACACTGACCCCTATCAACGACAGGAGCAGCAAGCCAAACCCAATAGCCAACTGTTGGGCAATATGCAGATGTTTCATGCCGATTCCTTTACATGTCCTTACAACAGACAGGAACAGCAGCTTTCATGCCATAGATGAATTTGGGGTTTACCCTGATATGCAGAAAAACTGCATAAGGGGTTTCTAAAAGTTATTTAGTTTTTTTGATAGTTTTTTCCTATTAAACACCCCGAGAGACCGCACGCCTTAGCAGCAGCAACGCACCAAGACAGTGCGTTGCAAGCACCGAGTTGCATCGCCAATGCGGGTGTTCTTGCCAACGAAAAAAGCCGCCTGCACAACGCAGGCGGCTTCAGTGGTGCAACAGCAGCTGGTTAGCGATAACTGCGTGCGTCTTCAATCACCTTGCCATCATTGGGCAAGGTGCCAGGGGCAACCAGTTCTACCTCGCCGCGCAGTTTGGTCACCTCGCGGATAGTGTCTTGTAAACGTTCGGCCAAGCCGCTGGCAAACTCGGCTGTTTCGGCCTGTAGCACCATCTGGTCGTTCGCCATTTCGCCGCTGACCACCAAGCGCGCGCGCAGCACTTGCGGAAAGCGGGCGGCAATGGCAGCCACTTGGCCCGGATGGACAAACATGCCGCGCACCTTGGTGGTTTGATCCGCACGACCCATCCAACCCTTGATACGGGTGTTGGTACGCCCAGTGGGACACTGGCCTGGCAAGATAGCCGACAAATCGCCAGTGCCAAAACGGATCAGCGGATAGTCGGGATTGAGCGTGGTCACCACCAACTCGCCCACTTCGCCCTCGGGCACAGGGTCGCCGGTGCCGGGGCGCACAATCTCCACCATCACGCCCTCATCCAGCACCAAGCCCTCGCGGGCAGCCGTTTCGTAGGCAATCAGACCCAAATCTGCCGTGGCATAGCACTGGTAGCCCTGCACCCCACGCTCAGCCAACCAATCGCGCAGGCTGGGCGGAAAGGCCTCCCCAGACAGCAGTGCCTTGTTCATGCTCAAGATAGGCTGTTGCAGTTCCACCGACTTTTCCAAAATCAACTTCAGAAAGCTGGGTGTCCCAATATAGCCTGCGGGGCGCAGCTCGGCCATCGCTTGCACCTGTTGTTCGGTTTGACCCGTGCCCCCCGGAAACACCGTGCAACCCAGCGCATGGGCACCGCTTTCCATCATGGAGCCTGCAGGCACAAAATGGTAGCTAAAGCTGTTGTGTACCAACTCCCCAGCCCGAAAACCTGCCGCATGCAGAGCACGGGCCATGCGCCAGTAATCAGCACGCTTGCCTTCTGGCTCATAAATAGGGCCAGGGCTGGAGAACACGCGCGGCATGGCCGCACCAAAGCCTACGGCACTGAAGCCACCAAAAACATTGTCGGCACGGTGTGCCTGTTGGCGCTCCAGCAGCTCATATTTGCGCGTCACAGGCAAGCGGGCCAGGGCTTCACGGCTGGTGATGCTGGCCGGATCTACATCGGCCAAAATCGCCGCGAAGGCAGGGGCCGCATTGCGCGCATGGGCCACCTGCGCTGGCAGCGCGGCCAACAGTGCGGCTTCACGGTCGGCAGGGGTACGGGTTTCCAGCGTATCGTAAAAAGAGGTCATGGTGGTGTGGGGCGAGGTGGGTGGGTGCGTAGGAAAAAAACAAACCGCCTTTAGGCCAACCAGCGTTTACGGCGCTTGTAGCTCTTGACGTCTTTGAAGCTCTTGCGCTCACCACCGCCCACACCGAGGTAGAACTCTTTCACGTCCTCATTGCTGGTCAGATCGGCTGCCGTACCATCCATCACCACCCGGCCCGACTCCATGATGTAGCCATAGTCGGCATACTTCAGGGCCATGTTGGTGTTTTGCTCGGCCAGCAGGAAAGTGACCTTTTCTTTGGTGTTGAGGTCTTTGACGATGTTGAACACTTCTTCCACAATCTGCGGCGCCAAACCCATCGAGGGCTCGTCCAAGAGCACCATGTTGGGGTTGGTCATGATGGCGCGCCCAATGGCACACATTTGCTGCTCACCACCCGAGGTATAGGCCGCTTGGCTGGTGCGGCGTGTTTTGAGGCGCGGGAAGTAGTTGTAGACCTTCTCCAAATTGGCTGCGATCTCGGCTTTGCTGGCACGGGTATAGGCACCAGTCAGCAGGTTTTCTTCGATGGTCAAGTGGGCAAAACAGTGACGCCCTTCCATCACCTGCACCACACCACGCTTGACCAGATCGGCGGGCGAGAGGTTTTCGATGCGTTCGCCACGAAATTCAATGCTGCCCTTGGTGACTTCACCGCGCTCACCCGCCAACAGGTTGGAGATGGCGCGCAACGTGGTGGTCTTGCCTGCGCCGTTGCCGCCCAGAATGGCGACGATGCCACCCTCGTGCACTTGCAGCGAGACCCCCTTGAGCACCAAGATCACGTGGTTGTAAATGACCTCGATACCGTTGACGTTCAGGACAATGTTTCGGTTTTCCATAAGGTTTCTCTCTCTGTGCCAATCGGCAGGACTGTGCGGGCCAGCCCTGCCGGTTGGCGGCTGCACTGGCAGCCGCCAGAACCCAGCGCGGCTTGCGCCGCGCTGGAAGGGTGTCATGCCATCAAGATTGGCAATCGGCAGCGTCGCGGCGGGTCAACTTCTTGTCGGCCAAATATTTGTCCGAGCCAGACTTGACCAAAGGCTTGATGATTTGCTCGTCGGCTTGGTACCAGTCGGAAGTGATGCCCCACTTCTTGCCATCCCAAGTCTGCACGCGTGCCCAAGTGGAACCCATGTGGTCTGAGCAGCTGGTCGAGAGGGGGCGCATCAGGCCATTGAAGCCCAGTGCATCCAGTTTCTTCTGGTCGAGGGCCAGGTTTTCCATGCCCCAACGCACTTGCTCGCCGGTCATGACCTTGCCCTTGCCAAAACGCTCTTGGGCACGGCGCACGGCTTCTACACCCAGCATCTGAATAATCACGCCACGGGTGTAGAGCACAGAGCCCACTTCATCTTTGGCGCCTGTGCCTTGGCCCTTGTCATGCACATGTTTGAGGATGTCTTGGATGACCTTGGACTGGGTGCCATAGCCATTCAAAGCCAGTGCTTGGTAGCCCTTGGCACCATCGCCCACGTCACGGACATCGGGTTCGGCACCAGCCCACCACACGCCATACAGCTTGTCACGCGGGAAGCCGGTGGCTTGGGCTTCTTTCAGGGCCGTAGAGTTCATCACGCCCCAACCCCACAGCATCACATAGTCGGGACGGCTTTGGCGCACTTGCAGCCAGGTGGCTTTTTGCTCTACGCCGGGTGCTGTGACGGGCAACAGTTGCAGCTCAAAGCCGTGCATCTTGGCGCGCTCTTGCAGCAGCGGGATGGGCTCTTTACCGAACGGGCTGTCGTGGTACACCAGCGCAATTTTCTTACCCTTGAGCTTGTCTAGGCCACCAGCGTTTTTGCCAATGTGTTGCACCAAAATATCTGCGCCCGTCCAGTAGCTGCCCATGTAGGGGAAGTTCCACTTGAAGGCCATACCATCTTGGGCCACCGACAGGCCATAGCCCAGCGTCATCAGCGGAATTTTGTCCACAGGGGCTTTTTCAGTCAGCGCAAAAGTGATCCCGGTGGCTTGTGGATCAAACATGGTGACGCCGGGACGGCTCTTGAGGCGCTCGTAGCACTCCACACCACGGTCGGTGGCATAGCCCGTTTCACACTCTTCAAAAGTGATCTTGACACCATTGATACCGCCATCGCGGGCATTGATCATCTTCAGGTAATCCTGCTTGCCATTGGCCCAAGGTGTGCCATTAGGGGCATAAGGGCCGGTGCGGTAAGACAGCAGCGGGAAGAACTGCTCCTTTGCCTGCGCAACAGCACTGGTGACCGATGTAGCCCCTGCGGCCAGAACGGCCACGGCAATCACGATTTTCGAAAGCTTCATGGATGTCTCCTTGGTGTGAAATGTGAAGAGTGCAGAGTACGGGGAAATGATCAATGCGGGAAGGGCCACAGGCGCAGCTTCTGTTTGGCAATCGACCACAGTTTGGCCAAGCCGTGCGGCTCGACGATCAGGAACCAAACGATCAGGCCACCAAAAATCATCAGTTCAGCATGGGACACACCCGCTGTAGAGATTTCGATGCCGAACAGGCCCATCAAAGCAGGCAGGAACTGGTTGAGTACGATGGGCAACAGCACAATGAAGGCGGCACCAAAGAAGCTGCCCATGATCGAACCCAAGCCACCAATAATCACCATAAACAACAGGCGGAACGATATCTCGACCGAGAACGCAGCTGGCTCCCAAGAACCCAGGTGAACGAAAGCCCACAACGCACCAGCCATGCCGATAATGAAGGAGCTGACCGCAAACGCACTCAACTTGGCATACATGGGGCGAATACCAATCACGCTGGCGGCCACGTCCATGTCACGAATCGCCATCCACTCGCGGCCAATCGCACCGCGCACCAAGTTTTTAGCCAACAGCGCAATCACCACCAACAGGGCCAAGCAGAACAGGTATTTGGAGGTAGCACTCTCAATGGGCATGCCCAACACTTGCAGGCCGTTGACCGACACCGAACCCGAGTCAGAGTTGTTGGTAAACCACTTGATGCGCAGGAACATCCAGTCGCTAAAGAACTGGGCCGCCAGCGTAGCCACTGCCAAATACAAACCCTTGACGCGCAGGCTAGGCAGCCCAAACAAAATGCCAAAGAAGGTAGCGCACAGGCCGCCCAGAATCAGGGCCGGAATCAGTGGCAAGCCCGGAAAGCGCACAAAGAAGTTATAGGCACCATAGGCACCCACCGCCATAAACGCCCCCGAACCGAGTGAAATCTGGCCGCAGTAGCCCACCAAAATGTTCACCCCTAGCGCCGCCATCGACATGATGACCAGTGGAATCAAAATGGCGCGGTAAAAATAATCGGTAGCCAACATGGGCACCACCAAGAAGGCGATAGCCAACATGACTGCCAAGGCAATGCGGTCTTGGGCGATTGGGAAAATCTGCTGGTCGGCCCGGTAGGACGTTTTGAACTGGCCGTTCTCGCGGTAAAACATGGAAAGTCTCCTTTTCTTTTTTCTTGTTGTTTACACGCGGTCGATGATCTTCTCGCCGAACAGACCTTGCGGACGGAACAGCAAAAACACCAGTGCCAACACATAGGCAAACCAGATTTCGATACCACCGCCCACATAGGGGCCAAGGTAGACCTCAGAGAGTTTCTCGCCCACACCAATGATCAAGCCACCAATAATGGCACCGGGCACCGATGTAAGACCACCCAAAATCACCACAGGCAAAGCCCGCAGCGCAACGGTGGTCAGTGAGAACTGCACACCCAGCTTAGAACCCCAAATCATCCCGGCCACCAGTGCCACAACACCGGCTACGCACCACACAATCACCCAAATACGATTGAGTGGAATGCCAATGGACTGAGCGGCCTGATGGTCATCAGCCACTGCACGCAAAGCGCGGCCCGTGGTGGTCTTTTGAAAGAAGATACTGAGCAAAATCACCAAGCCACCAGCAATCGCCGCAGCAATCACGTCTTCTTTGTTGACCAGCACGCCACCAGGAAACACCGAATCGAACAGGAATACGGGGTCTTTAGGCATGCCAACATCAATCTTGTAGATGTCGCTGCCAAAGAAGGTTTGGCCCAAACCTTCCAAAAAGTAGGTAATGCCCAATGTGGCCATCAGGAGCGTTGCCCCCTCTTGGTTGACCAGATGGCGCAGCACCAACCGCTCAATCACCCAAGCCACCACAAACATACAGGCCCCGGCAATGACAAAAGCCAGCAGGTTAGCCACCAGCATGTTGTCTAAACCCAGCCATTTAGGAATCCACTCGGAGAAACGTGCCATTGCCAAAGCAGCAAACAACACCATCGCCCCTTGGGCGAAGTTGAACACCCCAGAAGCCTTGTAGATCAATACAAAGCCCAGAGCCACCAGCGCATACAACATGCCGGCCATCAGGCCGCCAATCAGGGTTTCAAGAAAAAAGGCCATTTTTTATTCTTCCTGCGGTTAGTGGCTGGTGCCCAGATAAGCGCGGATCACGTCTTCGTTGTCGCGCACTTCTTGCGGCTGGCCGTCCCCAATTTTTTTGCCGTAGTCCAGCACCACCACACGGTCAGAGATGTCCATCACCACACCCATATCGTGCTCAATCAGCACGATGGTGGTGCCAAATTCATCGTTCACGTCCAAGATGAAGCGGCACATGTCCTGCTTTTCTTCCACGTTCATACCGGCCATCGGCTCATCAAGCAGCAGCACTTGCGGCTCCATCGCCAAGGCGCGGCCCAAGTCCACACGCTTTTGCAAGCCGTAGGGCAACTGGCCAACAGGGGTTTTGCGGAAGGCTTGAATTTCGAGAAAGTCGATGATGTGTTCGACAAACTCGCGGTGTTTTTCTTCTTCGCGCTGGGCGGGGCCAATGCGCAGCGCCTGCATCAACAGATTGCTCTTGATCTTGAGGTTGCGCCCGGTCATGATGTTGTCGATCACGCTCATGCCCTTGAACAATGCCAAGTTCTGGAACGTGCGACCAATGCCCATCTCCGCCACTTGGCGGCTGTTCATGTGGTCAAACTTTTGTCCCCGGAAGGTGATGGAGCCTTCGGTGGGGGTGTAGACACCGTTGATGCAATTGAGCATGGAGCTCTTGCCAGCGCCGTTGGGGCCAATGATGGAGCGGATTTCATGCTCACGCACATTGAACGAGATATCGGTCAGCGCCTTGACGCCGCCAAAACGCAGGCTGATGTTCTGGATGTCGAGGATGACGTCGCCAATCTTCTTATCGCTCATGGGTTTCCTCAGGCAGCGGCTTTCACCGGGGTGAATGTTTTGGCATCCGAAAGCTTGAGCGTGGCACTGACACTGCCAGTGCGACCATCCTCAAACTTGACCACGGTCTCGATAAATTGCTCGGTGCGGCCCGCATACAGCGCATCCACCAACACAGAATACTTATCGGCAATAAAGCCCCGGCGCACTTTATTGGTACGGGTGAGTTCGCCATCGTCGGCGTCCAACTCTTTGTGCAGAATCAAGAAGCGGCTGATCTGGCTGCCTGCCAGCAGGGCATCACTGGCCAGATCGGCATTGGTCTTTTCTACACACTCACGGATGAACTCATAGACCTCGGGCTTTTGTGCCAAATCGGTATAACCGGCATAAGGCAAATTGCGCCGCTCGGCCCAGTTGCCCATGGCCTCAAAGTCAATGTTGATCATCACGCAGACGCGGTCGCGGCCATCGCCTAAAGCCACCACTTCTTTAATATGCGGGAAGAACTTGAGTTTGTTCTCCACATACTTGGGAGCGAACATGGCTCCGTCATGAGCGCCCCCCTTGAGGCGGCCCACATCTTTGACGCGGTCGATGATCTTGAGGTGGCCGTGGGCATCCAAGAAGCCCGCATCGCTGGTGTGGTACCAGCCATCGGGGGTGAGCACTTCTGCTGTGGCAGCGGGGTTTTTGTAATACTCTTTAAGTAACCCAGCCGACTTGACCAAAATCTCGCCGTTGTCAGCCACCTTGATTTGCACGCCACGAATGGGCACGCCCACGGTGTCGGCACGGGCTTGGTCATCGGGGTGCAGGCAAACAAACACCGCTGTTTCGGTGGAACCGTAGAGCTGCTTGAGGTTGATACCAATAGAGCGGTAGAAGGTGAACAAATCGGGGCCGATGGCCTCACCAGCGGTGTAGGCCACACGCACCCGCGAGAAGCCCAGGTTGTTGCGTAGCGGGCCATACACCAGCCAGTCACCCAAAGCGTACTTGAGCTTGTCGATGGCGCTCACGCTCTCGCCATTCATCAGTGCCGGGCCAACGCGCCGGGCCAGTGCCATGCAAGATTCAAACATTTTGCGCTTGAAGCTGCCTGCATCTTCCATGCGGATGGTGACACTGGTGAGCAGCCCTTCAAACACCCGCGGCGGCGCAAAGTAGTAGGTGGGGCCAATCTCTTTGAGGTCGATATTGACGGTGCTGGCCGACTCAGGGCAGTTCACCACATAGCCACAAGCCAGCCACTGGGCATAGCTGAAGATGTTTTGCCCAATCCATGCCAACGGCAAATAGGCCAGCACTTCTTCGGTGTGATTGAGCTTGTCAAACTCGGCCCCAGCAGTGGCACGGTCTAGCAAGGTGCTGTGGGTATGCACCACGCCCTTGGGGTTGCCCGTGGTGCCGGAAGTAAAGAACATGGCCGCCACGTCTTGCGGCTGGCTTTTGCTCACTTCGTTGCGGAACCACTGTGGATTTTGGCTGGCAAAAGCAGCACCCGCTTCGATCAGGGCATCGAACGAGGCCAAGCCGGGCTCGCTGTATTTGCGCAAGCCACGGGGATCATCGTAATAAATATGGGAAATGGCTGGGCAACGGTCACGGATTTCCAGCAGCTTGTCCACCTGCTCCTGGTCTTCCACCACTGCAAAGCGCACTTCGGCATTGTTCAGGGGGTAGACACACTCTGCGGCCACCGCATCTTGGTACAACGGTACCGGGATCGCCCCCAACGATTGGGCAGCCAACATGGTGGCATAGAGATGGGGCCGATTGGCACCGATCACCACCATGTGTTCGCCTCGGGCCAAACCAGCCTGGTGCAGGCCTGCGGCCACCTGTTCTACCAAACGGGCCAAGGCAGCCCAAGTGTGGGTCTGCCAGATGCCATATTCTTTTTCGCGCAGTGCCGCGGCATCGGGGCGCTCGGCAGCGTGCTGAAGTAGCAGTTGCGGAAACGTGGTCTTCATTCCGGGTCCTAAAAGGTTCAAGGGATGGCCGGTGGGGGCCAACGTTGGCAGGCCACGGGTGCCTGCAAGTTTCACCGGAATGGTAGGGAGCAATTTGACGTCAGGTTGTCTTTGCGACGACAATTGCAGGGTTTATCCTTGGTGGGTAAAACCCTTGTTCGTTGCTTGTCTCAGCGAATCAGGCGGCCATCACGGCCTACCACCGTCAACTCGACAAACCGCGAGGCACTGCGGTCTGGGCTGGTGGCGTGAACCTCAAACCCCCCCAAATCAAACTTTTTCAGCCCCCAACTGGCATCAATAAACGCACTGCGCGTCGCCCCTTTGCCTGCCCGTTGCAACACTTCGGCAAACACCCGCGCATTGATATAACCCTCTAAGGCTTGGTGTGAGGGTTCAGCATTGGCATCAAGGTTCTTGAGTGCCTTGACAAAATCGCGGGCCACCGCAGTCGTGGCATTGGTAGGCAATGGCACTACCTGTGAGATCGCCATGCCCTTGGCATCGGCTCCCAAGGTCTTGATGTTGGTGGGGGTGCCCAACACCGACAGGGCATACAAACTCACACCCCGGCGCAACTTGCGGAAATGCTTGATGAATTCCAGCCCCGGCTTGCCCGCCAGCCCCACCAACACGGCCTCTGGATTGCCCTCGGCCAGCAAGGTGGCGGCTTTCTCGGCATCGGAGGCATTGCTCTCGACCGTGGTGGCTACCGGCTCAGGCAGTTTGGCCCGTTGCATGGCCAGTTCTGCCCCAGTAAACACTTCCCGGCCAAAGGTGTTGTTTTGGTAGACGATGCCAATCCGACGAATGCCAATCGTGGCCAAGTGTTGCACCAGTTTGTCGGCCTCGTCAGCATAGCTCGCACGGATATTGAACAGGTGGCGGGCACCCGCTACGCGCGAAACCTGCCCGCCGGTGAACGGCGCAAAGAAGGGGATGTTGCCATCCTTGAGCCGGGGCAACATCTCTTCCACCATGGGCGTGCCAAAACAATTGAACAGTGCAAAGCAGTCTGGATCGTTCAAGAATTTTTCCAGATTCAGCATGGCCTTGGGCACTTCGTAGGCATCGTCCAAACTCTCGAGCTTGATCTGGCGTCCATGAATACCGCCGCGTGCATTGATACTCTGAAAAGCCGCCATTGCCCCTTGGTGCAATGCCGAACCCAGATCACCCAATGGGCCCGTCAATGCAACCGATTGGCAAATTTTGAGCGCACCTTCCTGTGCCCACACAGCAGGGGCAGCGCAAGCCGGCAGGGCCATCGCGGCGGCCAAAAAACGGCGACGGGCCAAATGAACGGGAATATGTTGGGAAACTGTCTCGGTAATTGCTTGGGATGTCATGGTGATATCAGCTCCACAATGGAGGGAAAAGGTCTTGCCGGTAGGAAGGGTGGGGGATGACTGCATCGTGACCCACAACACATACACGGGTCTTGCATCATCGGCCAGTGTGCAAGCAAAAGCTGTCTTTATGCCGACAATGTGTCTCGTGGAAATCCCGCATCGACCGTTGACCCCAGCCACTACCCCATGACCCACGAATTGTCTCTGCACCAACGCCGCCGCCCCCCCACCACCGAAGAAATTCAAGGCATTCCTTGGCTGGCCTCTTTGCAAACCAGTGAGCGCGAACGGGCTATTGACGCACTGCAGGTGGGAGATGCAAGCCCTGGCGATTACGTCTGTCGGGTAGGCCGCCCTGTAACCTACTGGTTTGGCGTGGTGGAGGGATTGCTCAAGATGAGCAACGACAACCCCGATGGGGGTACCATGACCTTTGCGGGCCTCCCCCCTGGAGGCTGGTTTGGTGAGGGCACAGCCATGAAGCGCGAGCCATACCGCTACAACGTACAAGCACTGCGCAACAGCGCAGTCGCTGGACTGCCGATTGACACCTTCCACTGGTTGCTGGACCACTCGATTGGTTTTAACCGCTTTGTGATGAACCAACTCAATGAGCGTTTGGGCCAATTTATTGCCGCACGCGAGATTGACCGGCTCAACAGCCCAGATTTGCGCGTGGCACGCAGCCTGGCAGCCCTGTTCAATCCGGTGCTGTATCCCAGTGTGGGGCAGGTGCTACACATCACACAACAAGAATTGGCTTATCTGGTGGGCCTGTCACGCCAACGGGTCAATGAAGCCCTAACGGCCCTAGAGCGACAAGGGGCCATTCAGGTGGAATACGGAGGGTTGCGGGTGTTGGATTTGGCTGCCTTGCGTTGGCATGTCTTTCAGGCGGGAGAACACCGCAAGGCCCATCGCAGAAAACGCTGAGCACATCCACAGGACACTGGTTTGCAGAGTCGATCTTTAAGAGTTATAACAAACGCCTTTGCCAAAGATATAGATTCTGCCTATGACACGGACATCCCTGCCCCCATCTCGCCTGCTCTGGCTGACTGTGCTGCCTTGGGTGCTGGCTGGTTGTGCCAACTCTCCTCCCTCTACCGAGGCAGATGCTGGGCGCAGTGCCTCTGTCAATCCCGCCCCAACCCGTCCACTCGGGCGTGCGCCAGAGTTGCTGGCTGTGACGGCGTCTATGGATTTGATTCGGTTTCAGGCCGACCAGCCCCGGCAGATCGTGCAGCGCCAGCGCATCCAAGGGCTGCCTACAGGCCAGTCACTGGTAGGAATCGATTTTCGGGTGGCTCGCGGTGTGCTTTATGCCTTGTCACAACAAGGGCAGCTCTATACCTTGCACCCACAACGGGCCACACTGCAAGCCGTCGGCTCCACTGCGTTGGCTCTGCCCACGGGCAGTTTTGGCCTTGATTTCAACCCCACCGTCGATAGGCTGCGGGTGACTGGCCCCGATGGTCTGAACCTGCGTTTGCACCCAGACACAGGGGCCGTGGTGGATGGCGACCCAGCCCAACCCGGCCTGCAAACCGATGGGCGCCTGCATTACGCCCCCGGTGACACCTACGCGGGGCGGCTGCCCGACATCACTGCCGTCGCCTACACCTACAACCAACAAAATGAAAAACTGACCACCAATTACGCCATCGACAAAACCTTGGGCACGCTGGCTGTCTTGGGTTCGTTGGAGGCTACCCAGCCGGTCATATCACCCAACACTGGGCAGCTGCACACGGTGGGCCCCTTGGGTTTGGGGGCGCTGGCTGAAGCCAGCTTGGATATCTCTGATGTATCCAACCAAGCACTGGCTGCCATACGCAGCCTCTCGCCCTCGGCACCAACCCGGCTGTACCAGATTGACCTGGCCACAGGTCGGGCCAGAGCGTTGGGAGTGGTGGGTGATGGAGAGGCGCTGCTAGGCATCGCCATCGTGCCATGAAGAAGGCTTGGCCTCAAACCGCCCGCTATGGCACTGCACTGCTATGGGCCACCACTCTGGGCATCGGGTATGCGCAAGCGGGCAGTGTGCACATAGAGGTGCAATCACCTACCGGCCTGCCTTTGGCACAAGCCGTGGTCTATCTCGAGTCTGCCCAAGCCCGGCGGCAGGTCAAACCACTGCCCCGACTGGAGATGGCACAGGAGAAAAAACGCTTCGTCCCGCAGGTGCTGGTAGTGCCCGTGGGCAGCGAGGTCTCCTTTCCCAACCAAGACACCGTGCGCCACCATGTGTACTCGTTTTCGGCGGCCAAGAAATTCGAACTCAAACTCTACAGTGGCACCCCCGCCGATCCGGTACGCTTTGAACAACCAGGTGTGGTGGTGCTGGGCTGCAATATCCACGACCAGATGGTGGGCTGGATCGTTGTAGTGGAAACCCCATACTACGGACAAACGGCGGCCCACACAGGCCGTGTGCAAATCGACCATGTGCCTGCAGGCAACTATCGACTGCGGGTTTGGCACCCCCGCCTGCCAATAGATGCCCCAGCCACAGACCAAGCACTCACCGTGGGAGCTACCGACACCGTCTCGGCCACCGTCCAGTTGCAGGAGTTAACACCTTGAACTGGCGTTTGGCTACTTGGTCTCGCAGCCTGATTGCACGGCTGGTCGGAATCTCACTCTTGTTGCTGTTGATGGTGCAAATAGCTGGCTTTGCCGTGGTGCGCAACAGCATTGACCGCAATGCCCGCAGCCAAATTGCCCACACTTTGGACACCGACGAAAACGTTTGGCGCCGCTTGCTCGAGCAAAACGCCGAACGCTTGCGCCAAGGTGCCACACTGCTGGCTGCAGATTACGGTTTTCGGGCTGCAGTAGGCTCTGGGGATCAGCGCACCATACAGTCTGCCCTAGAAAACCACGGTCAACGCATGGGCGCTGCAGTGGCGGCCCTGCTAGACACCAAACTGCAAGTGCGCAGCGTCAGTAGTGGGCAGGGCATGGGCGCCTTTGACCGTGCTCTGGCACAGGTGCTACCGGCCCTGTCCGCAGGGCAACAAAACAGCCAAATCACCACGGTCAATGGCTTGCCATACCAGTTCGTGTTGGTGCCCATGCGGGCGCCAGTGCTCATGGGCTGGGTGCTGATGGGGTTTCCGATCAATCAGACCTTGGCCGACGAGATGCAGCAATTGCTGGCTGTGCAAGTGGCCTTGCGTGTGCATGGCAACAACAACAGCCAATGGACTGTACCGGTCAGCACCCTAGGGGACGATGCACTGGCGGCACTGCGCCAACACCATGGCCCCATCACTGAACTGACCAATGGTCACGATACCCTGCTGGTGCGCTCGATTGCTCTGGGTCGGGATGGCCCCGAGCAAGCACAAACCCTGCTACTGCGTTCGGTAGATGCCGTGGTGGCACCGTACCGGCAATTGCAATGGCTGCTGGCAGGCATCACCCTGACGGGCCTGCTGCTGTTTGCATTGGGGCATGGCCTCATGGCACGCTGGGTGACTACACCGTTGCGTTCGCTGGTGCTGGGCACACAGCGCATTTCACGCGGTGAGTACGACATGCCCGTCGAACACACCAACCGCCGTGACGAAATCGGCTTGCTGGCCCGCTCTTTTGATCGGATGCGCATTGACATTGCCGAACAACAAGCAGAAATCCGCCATCTGGCCTACTGGGATCGCCTGACTGGCCTGCCCAACCGCGAGCGATTTCGCAACACCGTATTGGCCGCCATTGCAGCCCATGCCGACTATGGCCCCGAGGCCACCACCTTGGCCGTCATTACGCTGGACTTAGACCGCTTCAAACATGTCAACGATGTGCTAGGCCATGCCTTTGGCGACAAACTGTTGCAAGCCGTAGCCAAGCGCCTGCGAGAGCAAATCATGGCCCATGGCGACATGGTGGCCCGACTGGGAGGCAATGAATTTGCACTGCTGTTGCGGCGCACCAATGCCAGTGCGGCCATGGTGGTGGCGCGCAGCATTACCCAATCTTTTGAGCGTCCCTTGGCATTTGGTGACCAAATGGTGGACCTGAGTGCAGGCATTGGCATTGCTTGTTGGCCCGACGATGCCAACGATGTAGACACGCTGCTCAACCGCTCTGAGATTGCCATGTATGTGGCCAAACGCAAACTCGACGGCCCACAAGTCTATGACCCGATCATGGACTCGTCCAGCGCACAAACCTTGTCGCTGTTGACCGAGCTGCGCCGCGCCATTGAACGTGATGAGTTGCGCCTGTACCTGCAACCCAAGGTGCCATTGCAAGGCCGCCCCGGCATGGCCGCCGAAGCCTTGGTGCGCTGGCAGCACCCACAGCGCGGCTTGGTTCCACCGATGGACTTTATTCCTTTTGCCGAGCAGACGGGTTTTGTGCGCCAGCTTACGTTATGGATGTTTGAAGAATCGGCACGGCTGCTGGCCGACCCCCGTACCCAAGGCATCGGACTGCGGGTATCGGTCAACCTCTCTACGCGCGACCTGCTAGACCCCGAATTGTGCGAGCGCCTGCAAGCCATGTTGGCACGGCACAACGTACAACCCCACGACTTCTGCCTCGAAATCACCGAAAGCGCCATCATGGACGATCCGCAACGGGCCGAGGCCATGCTCAATCGTCTGTCACAGCAGGGCTTCAAACTCTCGATTGACGACTTTGGCACGGGTTATTCCTCGCTGGGCTACCTCAAGCGACTGCCGGTGGATGAGCTCAAGATCGACAAGTCTTTTGTCATGGGCATGGAGAGCGATCAAGATGACGCCATGATTGTGCGCTCCACCATCGATCTGGCGCACAATCTGGGCCTGAGCGTGGTGGCCGAAGGGGTGGAGAATGCTGCCATCCTGGAACGCCTGCGCACCCTGCGCTGCGACGAGGCCCAGGGCTACCATGTTAGCCGCCCACTGCCGGTGGATGCCTTCCTGTCTTGGCACGCCCAGCGTGCCTGGGCCCAGGAAACCGCCCGTTGAGGGCACAGCCTTAGCCATCGTTCATGTCTTCTGATACTTCCCGCCCTTCGGGCCCGCCCCGTCCCAGCACTGCTGCCCGCCCAGTGTTGCGCCGCCCAGTGCTCTCTGCACCGGTCAAACCTTCGCCCGCCGCTGCGCCACCATCTGGCCGTTCGGCTCCACCCGCGCGTCCTGCTGGCGCCTCCCAGCCCACCACAGAAGGCACCCGCCTGAACAAACGACTGGCCGAACTGGGCTTGTGTTCACGCCGCGAGGCCGACGACTGGATTGCCCAAGGCTGGGTGCTGGTCAATGGTCAGGTGGCTGCCATGGGCACCAAAGTCACCGCCCACGACCATGTGGCTGTGGAGCGTGCTGCCCAGCGCCAACAGGACAGCCGTGTCACCATCTTGCTGAACAAGCCCATTGGCTATGTATCGGGCCAAGCAGAAGATGGCCACCAACCTGCTGTAGCCCTCATCAACCCCCGCACGCACTGGCGCCAAGATGCCAGCGGCCTGCGCTTTACGCCACCGCACCTGCGGGGCTTGGCACCTGCGGGACGGCTCGATATCGACTCAGTGGGTTTGCTGGTACTCACACAAGATGGCCGCGTGGCTCGGCAAATCATTGGGGAGGACTCCGTGATGGAAAAAGAGTACCTGGTGCGTGTGGTGTACCAAGGGCCGGGGCCACTGCGGCCCCTCTCCCCTGACGAGCGGGCCGCTCCCTTGCTAGAAATCCATGAAAACGACCCGGTCAGCACCAATGTGCAGGCCGTGTTTCCACGGGCGCAGCTGCAACGCCTGCGCCATGGCTTGAGTTTGGACGGGCAGATGCTGCAACCCGCCAAGGTGGAATGGCAAAACCCTGAGCAATTGCGTTTTATCCTGACTGAAGGCAAAAAACGCCAGATTCGGCGCATGTGCGAACTGGTCGGCCTGAAAGTGGTGGGCCTCAAGCGTATCCGCATTGGCCGGGTGGTACTGGGCAACCTGCCTGTGGGCCAATGGCGCTACCTAGGGCCACACGAGCAATTTTGAAGCCCTCTGGCAGCCATGCCAAACCACTGTGTTTCCTCACCATTGCGCTACAGGCACGATACAGTGACAGACATTGTTTTTTAAACAACCCTTCTTTGTTTTCCAGGAGATGCCACCATGAGTTCCCCCAAATACCGACTGGTTACCCGCAGCGATTTTGATGGTTTGGTCTGTGCCGTACTGCTCAATGAGCTGGAGATGATTGACGACATTCTGTTTGTCCACCCCAAAGACATGCAGGACGGCAAAATCGAAATCACCAACCGTGACATCACCACCAACCTGCCCTATGTGGCAGCAGCACACTTGGTGTTTGACCACCACGAGTCTGAAACCGTGCGCAACACTGGCGAACGCGCCAACCACATCATTGAGGCCCATGCCCCCTCGGCAGCACGGGTGGTGTACAACCACTTTGGTGGCAAGGCTGCCTTCCCGCGCGTGACCGACGAGATGATGCTGGCGGTCGACCAAGCCGACTCGGCGCAATACTCGCGCGAAGACGTGCTCAATCCACAAAAGTGGACACTGCTCAACTACCTGATGGACTCACGCACCGGGCTAGGGCGCTTTCGGGAATTTCGCGTCAGCAATTACCAGCTGATGATGGACTTGATCAAATACTGCCGTGACCACAGCATTGAACAGATTCTGGCGCTGCCCGATGTGCAAGAGCGGGTAGAACTGTATTTTGACCACGCCGAAAAGGCCAAGGAACAAATTCTGCGCTGCGCCACCCAACACGGCAATTTGGTCGTGCTCGATTTGCGGGGCGAAGACACCATCTGGGCGGTAAACCGCTTCATGATTTATGCGCTGTTCCCCACCGCCAACATCTCCATCCATGTGATGTGGGGACTGCAAAAACAAAACACGGTTCTGGCCACTGGCAAATCCATCCTCGACCGCAGCAGCCAAACCCATGTGGGCAACCTGATGCTGGAATACGGTGGCGGTGGTCACAACGCGGCGGGCACCTGCCAAATCAGCAACGACCAAGCCGATGCTGTGTTGCAAACGCTGATTCAGCGCATTAACGCCGACGGCTGAGCCCCACACTTGCCCACCGCTTCACCTCTTTGCCCAAGGGGTGAGGCCTGCGCTGACTCCCCAACTGCGATTGCCTATTGAACCCAGCGTTGCAAACAAGACATGCAGCCGCACCATGGGACATGGTGGGCAACCCTGCCACGCATTAGGCTTTAAGGAACTCAGCCTTACCACCCAGCCAGCGGGCAATGTGGCGTTGGGCCAACTCGGGGTGTTGCTCCAGCATCTGTGGTGCTAATGCTCTGGCCCAATCCAACAGCAGGGTATCTGTGCGCAGGTCGGCAAAGCGTAACATGGCATCCCCAGATTGGCGCGCGCCTAAAAATTCGCCAGGGCCACGAATCTCCAAATCGCGGCGGGCAATTTCAAAGCCATCGTTGGTCTCAACCATCGCCTGCAAACGTTCACGGGCTACCTCACCCAAGCGGCCACTGTCGCCGGTGGAATAAAGCAACACACAGGCCGAAGCCACTGCCCCCCGCCCCACCCGGCCACGCAACTGGTGCAACTGGCTCAAGCCAAAACGCTCGGCGTGTTCAATCACCATCAGGCTGGCATTGGGCACGTCTACGCCCACCTCAATCACGGTGGTGCTCACCAACACCCCCATCTGTCCAGCACTGAAAGCGGCCATCACTGCTTTTTTCTCGGCACTGGGCATGCGTGAGTGCAGCAGCCCCACCTGCACCCCTGGCAAGGCCGCAGACAAATCGGCATGGGTGGCCGTGGCATTAGACAGGTCGAGTGCCTCGCTTTCTTCGATCAGCGGGCACACCCAATAGGCTTGCCGCCCAGCGGCAATCTGCGCCCCCAAACGCGCAATGAGTTCATCACGGCGGCTATCACTAATGGTTTTGGTCACAATGGGTGTGCGCCCTGGCGGCAGCTCGTCCATCACCGATACATCCAAATCGGCGTAGTAACTCATGGCCAAAGTGCGCGGAATGGGGGTGGCCGTCATCATCAACAAATGTGGCTCCATGCCATGCGCCGCCAACTTTTGCCGCAATGCCAACCGCTGGGCCACGCCAAAACGGTGCTGCTCGTCAATCAGGGCCAATGCCAGATTTTTGAAACGCACCTGTTGCTGAATCACAGCATGGGTGCCAACAACCAAGGCCGCCTCTCCATTCTCAATACGCTCGAGCATGGCTGTGCGCTCTTTCTTTTTTTGCCCACCCACCAGCCAAGCCACCGATTGACCACGTGCTGCCAAAATCGGCTCTAGCCAGCCAATCAGTTTGGCAAAGTGCTGCTCGGCCAGAATTTCGGTCGGTGCCATCAGGGCGCACTGCCAACCCGCATCGATGGCAATGGTGGCGGCCAGCGCGGCCACAACGGTTTTTCCCGAACCCACATCGCCTTGCAACAGCCGGTGCATGGGCACCGGGCGGGCCAAATCACGGGCAATTTCTTCCCCCACACGGCGCTGGGCTGGCGTCAACGCAAAGGGCAAGACCGCCAACAGCTGCTCGGGCAGAGACAAAGTCTGTGGCCCGGCCCCACGGGTCTGTAACACCGGAGCACGCAACTGCGCCCGTTCACGGCGGGACTGTGCCTGTGAAAGCTGCTGTGCCAACAACTCCTCGGCCTTGAGGCGTTGCCAAGCCGGGTGGCTGTGGTCTTCTAATGTGGCTAATGCCACATCCGGTGCCGGATGGTGCAAAAACACCAGTGCCTCACGCAAAGTCCACAGAGCCTGACCACTACCGATAGGGTCATGCCATTGCAAAGGGGGAGAGGGTGCCCTAGAGGGCAAAGTTTCAGACAGGTCTACCCGGCCCAACGCCATAACAATGGCGCGGCGCAGGTATGGCTGGGGCAGGCCCGCAGTGGTCGGATAAATTGGCGTCAAGGCCACCGGCAGCTCCCCCCCCGCCAGCCGAAAGGCTGGATGCAGCATTTGCCGACCCCAGAAGCCCCCTTTGACTTCACCCCGAATCCGCAAGCGCACCCCCACCGCCATGGTCTTTTGTTGCGATGGATAAAAGGTGAAAAAACGCAGCTCACAGGTGCCCGTACCATCATCGACCAACACCCGCAACTGGCGGCGTGGATGCAGCACAATTTCTGACGTGGTCACCGTGGCCTCGATCTGTACCGTCTGACCATCACGGGCTTGGCTCAATGGAACAATGCGGGTTTCATCCTCATAACGCAGGGGCAAATGCAACGCCAAATCAATAGAGCGCACCAGCCCGAGTTTGCGCAACGCTTTTTGCGGCCCGCTCAAGGTTGCAGGCGCAGGGGATGGGTGGGCAGGAGCAGAGGGCGCGGCAGGCATACAGAGATTCTGACCGATAGCAGGTAGCGCAACCGCCATATTGCTGACCCCATAGCGACTGCGGGGCACGATACGAATGCAACACAGAACGTTCTCGCGGCGGGACATCGCCATCCCACCGTAGGAATCGCCATCTTTTAGGGGGGAGAGGATGTCCAAACCCGACCATATGGACTTATGCTGAAGCAGTGGCGATGGCCACCTGAATTGTGCGCAGCAACCACCACGGTGGCTACCACCACAATCTGCCGTATGGGCCAGTACTCTGTTGGCATTCAATGGCGCTCCAAATGCAACAATTTGTTATTTTCGCGCCACAATGCCCCCAAAGTCCTGCCTGTTCGTACCCGAAGAAAATTGCCATGCTCAAACGCATCCATGTTCAGCATCTCACCTTGGGAATGCACATCCATGAGTTTTGTGGCTCATGGATGGAGCATCCTTTCTGGCGCACCCAGTTCACCCTGACAGACCCCAAAGATCTGGCCAGTATCCGAGCCACCACCATCAAGGAAGTCTGGATCGATGTAGGGCGCGGGCTAGACGTTGCCCCAGGCATTGCGTCCACCTCGCAAGCAGAGGCTGAAGCCCAGGTCGAAAACACCTTCCAGCACCTGAACGATGGGCCGGTCACCACCGAAACGCGGGCCTCTGTGCCACCACCGTCCGCACTGCGTGACCAGCGTCCCACCAGCATGGCGCAAGAACTGGAGACGGCCGCGGCCATTTGCCGACAGTCCAAAACTGCTGTCGCCTCCATGTTCAACGAGGCACGGCTGGGCAAGGCCACCGACACCCACCGCATGCGCGATCTGGTGGAAGACATCTCCTCCTCTGTCATTCGCAACCCCGGCGCACTGATCAGCTTGGCACGGCTCAAAACGGCGGATGACTATTCCTACATGCACTCGGTGGCCGTGTGTGCGCTGATGGTTGCACTGGCCCGCCAACTACAACTGGATGCAGAACAGACCCGCATTGCTGGCATGGCAGGACTGCTGCACGATCTGGGCAAGGCCACCATTCCGTTGCATGTGCTGAACAAACCCGGCAAGCTCACCGATGCTGAATTTGCCGTGGTGCGCCACCACCCGGTGGCGGGTTGGGAGATGCTGCGCCAAGGTGGCAAAACCGATGTGGCCGTGCTGGACGCTTGTCGGCACCACCATGAAAAGATTGATGGCACAGGCTACCCAGACGGACTCACAGGTGAGCACATCCACCTGATCGCCAAAATGACGGCCATCTGCGATGTCTACGATGCCATCACCTCCAACCGCCCCTACAAGGCGGGTTGGGACCCCGCCGAGTCGCTGCGGCGCATGGCCCAGTGGAGCGAAGGCCATTTCGACCTCCAACTTTTTCATGCCTTCGTCAAGAGCATCGGCATTTATCCGGCGGGCTCTCTGGTTCGGCTGAGTTCCGAGCGACTGGGGGTGGTGACTGACCAGAACCGGAGCACCCTGACAGCGCCGTGGGTCAAAGTGTTCTACTGCACCCGCACCAAACAACGTATCCCCCCAGAAACCATAGACCTGAGTCAACCTGGCTGCAACGAAAAAATCACTGCCCGAGAAGACCCAGAACAATGGCACTTTCCTGATTTGATCCGGCTTTGGTCAGGGTTTGATATTTCCCACCACCACACGCTGGCACCAGCCCCCCCTTCTGCGGCATGAGCACCTTCCTGACCCTCACCCTCAATCCTGCCTTAGACATGGCGACCCGCACCCCACAAGTGCGGCCTACCCACAAACTGCGCTGCACCACCGCAGAGCACTACCCCGGCGGGGGCGGTATCAATGTGGCACGGGTGCTGCACCGACTGGGCAGCCCGGTACAGGCATGGTATTTGGCAGGTGGCCCCACCGGCGAGCGTTTGCAAACCCTGTTGCAAGCAGAAGGGGTGCAGACCCAAGCCCAACCCATTGCCGGGCAAACCCGCGAAAACTTTTCGGTCATAGAAGACAGCACCGGACAGGAATTTCGCTTCGTGTTGCCTGGCCCCAAAGTGCAAACCGCCGAATGGCAAGCCTGCCTGCATGGCCTGGCCGCTGTGCAACCCAGACCACAGTGGCTGGTAGCCAGCGGCAGCCTACCACCGGGGGTGCCTGATGATTTTTACGCCCAGTTGGCACGACAGGCCCGCCACCAAAACCAGCAGTTGGTGCTGGACACGTCAGGCCCGGCCCTAAGCAGTGCCTTGCAGGCAGGGGTTGGTCTGCTCAAGGTCAGTCTGCGCGAACTGCGCGAACTGACTGGACAAGCACTGGCACAGCCAGCGCAATGGGCTATTGCAGCGCACAGCCTAGTAGCGCAAGGGCAAGCGCAAATGGTGGCGTTGTCATTGGGCGAACAAGGCGCCTTGCTAGCCACCCCTGCAGGCGTTTGGCAAGCAGCGGCCCTGACAGTGCCTACCGATGAGGGCACCACGGGTGCTGGTGACTGCTTTCTGGCGGCGCTGGTCTGGGCGCTGGCACAAGACCACCCCCCAGCCCAGGCACTGGCTTGGGGGGTAGCTGGGGGCACGGCGGCCCTGCTGTCTGGGGGAACCCGTTTGGCCCAACCCCACGACATCCACCGGCTACAGCCACAGGTTCGTGTGCATTCTGTAGCCAAATTATGCTAGCCAAGGTGGGGCTGGCCCCGTATATTTTCTACAGTCTCCGCTGCTCCAATACTTTCTGGTTGCCCTCTGCCGCCTCTTTCCACCAAACCGCCCATGCAGGAAACCTCCGCACGACAGCTCCCGCACCATCTGGCTCTGAGTGCCCTGTTGCTGTCACTGACCATACTGGCACCCGCATATTCACAAGAGTCTGAAACGACCAGCCCCCTTCCACCAACGCTCAAACTGTCGGGGTTTGCCACCTTGGGCGTAACACACCACCGCAATGACGATGTGGGCATGGTGTTCTCGTTCGACCAAAAATCCTTAGCCCACCGTGGCATCTCAGGCAATCTGGATTCCGTGCTGGGGGTGCAGTTAAACTGGCAAATGGCTGAGTCCACCTCGGCGGTACTGCAAGCAGTGGGCCGTGCTGGCGAAAACATGGAGCCCAAACTGCGCATGGGCTATGTGCGCCAACAACTGGGGCCAGACTTGGCCGTGCGGGTAGGCCGCTACCGCAGTCCGCTGTACTTTGATTCCGACATCACCGAAATCGGCTACGCCAACATGACGGTACGCCCCCCCCTGCCCGTGTACTGGATTGCCAACAGTGTCATTGCCATTGATGGTGGCGATGTGCAATGGCGCCACTCTTTAGGCAATACCGCATTGCTGCTGCAAGGCTATGCTGGTAGCAGCAGTTACAAAATCCGCTTCAACAGCGCCAACCCGGTGATTGAGTCTGACAACGAACTCAGCGGCCTCAAGGGTTTGGCCGCCAGTGTCACCCTGCCCCATGTCACGCTGCGTGCCTCGCGCACTTGGGTCAACAGCACCACACTGCGCTCATCCCAGGTAGATCAGCTCAATGCCGGTCTGGCACAAATGGCGGGCGGGTTGTCGGCCTTGGCTGCCAACCCCATGCTACCAGCCCCCTTGCGTACCAGTCTCAACAACAAGGCCCAAGCCGCCTTGGGCTATACCAACCCCTTTGACAGCTCGCCCATTTATACCAGTGTGGGCTTCAACGCCAACTGGGATGGCTGGGCCGTGATGGGAGAATGGGCACGGTTTCACTCTGGATCGGCCATGTTGGGCCGGGCCGACAGCTACCACCTGAGCGTGGGCCGCAGCGTTGGCGATTTCACGCCCTATGTGGGCATAGCCCGCCAGCAGCGCAAAACGCCTGTCCTCGATACCAGCGCCCTTGGGCCTACTGGCTTGCATCCCCAACTGGATGCAGGGCTGGCACAACTCAAAGGCAGCCTCGATGAGGCTGCCTCGGGCACACAAAAATCCTCCCGTTCCGCCACCGTGGGCGTGCGCTGGGATTTTCATGACAACATGGCCCTCAAAGTGCAATACGACCGTTTCAAAACCCCCAACCCTTATCACCCCGGGCCGTTTGCCAATTTGAGGCTGCCGATCAACAACCGGATCAACCTGGTGAGTGTGGTGCTGGATGTTGTTTTCTAAGGTTTGGCTATGAAACCCTTGCATATTGCGCTTCTGAGTATGGCCTTAACGCCCCCCTTGCCAGCATTGGCACAAGGCTCGGTAGTGGTCATTGCCCACCGTGCTGTGCCGGTAGAAAAACTCGACCCCAGCCAAGCGACACAGATCTTTCTCAAACAGGTGCAGACTTGGCCTGATGGCAAGCCCATTCAGCCTATTGATATCAAAGAAGGTGCCCCCCTGCGCATGGAGTTCTACTCCAAAGTGACTGGGCGTAGCCCAGGCCAATTGCGGGCCTATTGGGCACGGCAGGCGTTTACTGGCATGGGATTTCCGCCGCGCGAAGTGGCCACCGCTGCCGATGTCAGCAAGGCCGTTCAAGCAACCCCTGGCGCCATTGGCTACATCGACAGAAAAAGTGCCGAAGGGAATGTGAAGGTAGTGTTAGACCCCCACTCAACCCCGTAAGCCCACAGTGCAACGCCCCTTGGACAGCTTATGGGCCAGCCGTGCGGCACGGCTGGCTCTGCGTTTGTTTGCCCCGGCCATCTGGCTGTCCGGGCGCTTGACCTTTTCCCGCAAATACCTGCTGATCGGGATCGTGGTGCTGCTGGCAATGGCTTCGTTGAGCATGCCACTGTGGCAACAAGCCCGCCAAGCCCGCGAAACCGCCGATACGGAACGTGCGGGTTTGCGGGCCTTTGCTGCCCAAGCCGAGGTGCTGGCACAAATGGTGCAGTTGCGTGATCAGGCAGTGCGCGGCACCACACTGACATCACTGCCCCAGGTTACCCAGGCGCTCACCCCACTGGCCCCCCCACCGCTGGCAACCCCAGATGGGCCTTGGGCGCAACTGCACAACCGCTGGCAACAAGTGCAACAACTCGACAGCAGCGCCACTCCACAGCGGCGCTTTGCGGTACTGAACGGTGCCATCAATGCCATGTTGGGGGTAGTGCAGTCCAGTGCCCGCGTTTATCGGCTGAACGTCGATCCAGAACTGGATGCCACCTTTGAGCTGCTAACCAGCCGCCTGCCACTGGTGCTCGACACCCTGGGCAAACAGCAAGATGCCCTGACCCTGAATACCGGCGACATGGCCTCCTACGCCTTGGGTGCCCAAGTGGTACTGACCGAATCGATGCCCGGCCTCAAGGCTGGAGTTGCCCAACTGATGGCACACCACCCCACAGCCAGCGCGGTGCCCACGCCACTAGAGGCACTGCTGGTAGGCATTGTTGCCCAGCAAGATGCCGCTGACAAAACCCTAGACAACCCCGACGCCTTGGACGAATTGCGGCAACTGGCCCACAACAACCAACAGCGTGCCCGCGAACTGCTACAAGCCCTGACACACACAGCCGATGCCCACCTGCTGGAGCGCATCACCCGGCTCAAACACACACAGTGGACAATTGCCGCGCTGCTGGTAGGCGCACTGGCGGCCATTGCCTACCTGTTTGTGGGCATCTACCTGTCTACCCTGCATTCACTGCGCAGCCTCTCAAAGGGCACTGATGCTTTCTGCGCAGGCCGCCTAGACACCCGCATCCAAATTGACACCCAAGACGAGCTGGTGCTGGTGGCGCGTAACTTCAACACGGTGGCTGGGGAGTTTGGCCGCCTGTTGGACGTGATTCGCGAGCAAAACGAATCGCGCGAACGCGAACTAGAAACCCAAGTGCAGGCCCGCACGGCAGAACTGGCCGAAAAGAACGAGCAGCTGCGCGCTGTAGGCGACCGGGTACAAGAAGAACTGAACTTGGCCCGCGCCATGCAGTTGGCGATCTTGCCGCAACAATTCCCCGATGAAGCCAGTTGGGCCGTTCACGCTATCATGTTTCCGGCCCGCGAACTCGGCGGCGACTTTTACGATGGTTTCATGCTGCCTGATGGCCGCTATGGGATTTTGGTGGCTGATGTCTCAGGCAAAGGCGTAGGGGCAGCATTCTTCATGGCGGTATCACGCACCGTACTGCTGGACTTGGCCATGACCGGCCAGCCTCCACACCAGGTTTTGGCCCAAGCCAACGATTTGCTGTGCGAGCGCAATCCAATGGATTTGTTTGTCACGGCCTGCTACGGCATTTTTGATCCACGCGATGGCAGCCTGAGCTACGCCAGTGCAGGACACCACCCGCCGCTGCTGCGCCAAGCCCACGGCGAAGTGCAAGTGCTGCCCAGCGTACACGACTTGGCGCTGGCGGTGTTCCCAGACATGCGCTACCTGGATCAGCACATCACCCTGGCTCCTGGTGACACGCTGGTGCTCTATACCGATGGCGTCACCGAAGCCTTCTCTCCCGCCAACGAAGCCTATGGCGATGCCCGCCTGCACCACTGGCTAGTGCAGGCCCAACCCGAACAAGGCCCGGCAGCACTGGTAGCTGCACTGGTGCGCGATGTGGAACAATTCGTCAATGGTGCCGAAGCTTCGGACGACCTGACCTGCCTGATTCTCTGTAGAAAGTAAGGAGCTCCTGATGGACGGCCCACTGCCCGAACTTCGCCAAAAGACACTGCTGCTGGACTACCCATTGCCAGCGCGGCTGGAAGAGCTCGAAAAACTGGCCAGTGCGGTAGAAGATGCACTGCCAGAGCGCAGCGACTTGGCCTTTTCGGCCAATCTGTGCCTTGACGAGCTGATCACCAACACCATCCTGCATGGGCTTCAAGGTGCTGAAGACCGGGTGATCCGAGTGCGCATGAGCATGTCTGATGAATGGCTAGAGATCATCATCAAAGACGATGCGCCCCAGTTTGATCCCTTTGTGGAGGTGCCATCCCCCGATCTGGAGCTGGATCTGGAAGAGCGCCAAGTCGGTGGTTTGGGTGTGCATCTGGTCAAAACCCTGATGGACGACGCCCGCACCTACTACGACGGCAGCGGCAACCTGATTGTGCTGCTCAAAACGCTGCGCAAGGATGCCTGAGTTTTTGTTTGTTTCCAAGAAAGAAGAGAATGGCTCTCGAATGTACGATTTCAGAACTGGGCACGGCACGTGTGGCCTGTATTGTGGGCCGTGTGGACAGCGCCACCGCTGGTGCGCTGGAAAAGTCCCTCACACCCCTGTTTGATACCCCCGGACGCCATGCCATCGTCGATCTGACGGCACTGGACTACATCTCCAGTGCGGGTTTGCGCATTGTGCTGATGGCCGCCAAACGGGCCAAACAAGCCCAAGCGCGGCTGGTGCTGTGCGGCATGGCCCCGCATGTGCGTGAAGTGTTTGAGATCAGTGGTTTTCTGAAAATTCTGGAAGTAGCCAACGACCAGGCCAGCGCCCAGGCGCTGCTGGCCTAGTACGGGGTGCGCTCAGACTGACAGCAGCCAGCAGTTGCGCCCTGCCTCCTTGGCCCGGTAGAGCGCCGCATCGGCATTGCCCAGCAGTTCTTGGTCGGCTTCGGCCCCTTCGGGCACTTGGCTGGCCGCGCCCACACTCACCGTCACATAGGGTGCAGCATCTGAGGCCTTGTGTTCACGCCCCAAAGCCAGCACGGCGGCCACGACCCGCCGCGCCACCTCGGCAGTGCCTTGGGCGTCAGTGTCGGGCAAAATAACCGCCAGTTCCTCGCCACCATAACGGGCCACCAGATCGGTGGTGCGTTGGGTGGCGTTTTGCACAGCCCGTGCTACCGCTTGCAAACAAGCATCGCCCGCCTGATGGCCGTAGGTGTCGT
Source organism: Giesbergeria giesbergeri (assembly GCF_054779375.1). Lineage (NCBI taxonomy): Bacteria > Pseudomonadati > Pseudomonadota > Betaproteobacteria > Burkholderiales > Comamonadaceae > Giesbergeria > Giesbergeria giesbergeri. Next base: position 884,806 of record NZ_BAAGYJ010000001.1, read on the forward strand.
TGTAGCGTTTGAAAAAATCCACATCGATCATCAACAGCCCCACTGGCTCCTGCCGCCGAGCAGCACTGGCACAGGTCTGGGCCAAACGATCATTGAAATAGGCGCGGTTGGCAATCTGCAATAAGCCATCGGTGCGAGAGAAAGCCTCCAAACGCAAATTGGCTTGTTGCAGCTCTTCATTGGCCTGGGCCAGCTCGCGTGTGCGCCTGGCCACACGATCTTCCAACAACTGGTTGGCCTGCGCCAATTCCGTGTTCTGTGCCGAAAGCACATGGTAGAGCTTGCCAATCATCTTGAGCAATGCCTGGGTGCCATTGTCGTGGCCGGAGTTTTCTTGCTCAAAGGCTTGGGCCGCCGACATGCCTTGACGGATCAGCACAATTTGGCGAGCCAACGACTGGTCTATGCCCAAAATGTGCATCCCCAACCACGAAGTCAGAAAACCGACAAAGGTTTCGGCAGGGTCGGCCATCAAATGGCGCTGTTGCCACATGGCATGCACTTGGGCTACAAACTGCTGGTGCAAGCCCTTGTGTGCCAACACATGGCGCGGGTCTACCCCTTCTGCCTCCATCAGCACTTCTTCATCGCTGAAGTGGTATTCGGTATAGGCCACCAAACGCTCAAAAATCTCACTGAGCACCGTCTCCTGGGACTCGTCGCTCAAGAACAGTGAACGGCTCAGCTCGTTGAACAAATCCACCAAAGCGTGGTGCTGCTCATCCACATCGGGCAAGCCGGTAACAAAGTTCTGATCCCAAACAAAGGTATCCATAGCGGCAGACTCGTTTCTTTACAAAATAAGGGTGCCGCAAAGGCTGTGACAGGCACCAAGCCCAGCACCACAAGGTCTATGCACCATTATGGCGTTGGGCCAAGACAGAACTTTCACCCCGCGGACGGTGGATTATCGGCAGTCATGGTCAGACGCTGCAAATCTTGTGCGCTCAACCAACGCCATTGGCCGGGGGCCAAGTCTTGCGGCAGGGCCAACTGACCAATGCGACTGCGGTGCAACCCCTCTACCCGGTTGCCCACGGCTGCCAACATGCGCTTGACTTGGTGGTATTTGCCTTCGGTCAGGGTCAGGTCTAGGCAGTGGGCATCGACCAAGACGCAGGCAGCAGCGCGCACCGGTTTAGGATCATCATCGAGCACCACGCCTGCCAGCAGGCGCTCAATTTGCTCTGGGGTAATGGCGTGTTTGGCCGTGACACGGTACACCTTGGGCACATGCTTCTTCGGCGAACTCATGCGGTGGATAAACTGGCCGTCGTCACTGAGCAACAACAGACCTGTGGTGTCTTGGTCTAAACGCCCCACCGCTTGTACGCCCTGAATGGCACTTTTGACGGGCCGCTGGCGCAAGGGGGCGGGCAACAGGGTGTAAATGCTGGGATAAGTGGACGGCTTTTGCGAGCACTCGGTGCCTGCGGGCTTGTGCAGCATCACATAAGCATGGGCAAAGTAGGCCCAATCCACACCCTGCACCCGAAAGTGCAAGCCCTCAGGGGCAAAATCGGCACTGGCATCCAAGCACTGCACGGGCGGCTGGTCTGGCCCAGCATCATAAACATCCACCCAGCCCTGCTGCACCAAACCAGCACACACGCGACGGGTGCCAAAACCTTGCGAATAAAGAATATCTTGTAACTGCATGGGCCAATTTATACGGTCAGGGTTTGGTGCAAAGCCATAAATGCCTCGGTGAGCTTGTGCCGAGAATCGAGGTAAATCATAGGGGTGGCCTGCTGGTGTGACTCGCGCACTTTGATCGATTGGGGAAGGTAGGGCTGCAAAACGGGCAAGCCCTCGTCTAGCAGCTCCTGCACCAACCGCCGGGGCAGACTGGCACGGGCCTGAAATTGATTAACCACGATCCCCTTCACCTGCAAGCTGGGGTTGTGGTCGGTACGAATCTCTTGCACATTGGCTAGCAGGGTATAGAGCGCCTGACGGGAGAAATCGTCACAATCAAACGGAATCAAACAACCCGTGGCCCCCATCAGCGCCGAACGGGTATAAAAATTGAGTGCCGGGGGCGTGTCGATATAGATGCGGTCATAGTCTTGCACCAAAGCTTGCACTGCCTCACGCAACTTGTAGATTTTGTGGCGCGATTCGAGTTTGGTCTGTAACTCATCAAGCAGCGGACTGGAGGCCATCAGGTGCAGGCGCTCAAACGGTGTTGGCTGCACAAAATGGCTGGGGGGCAGGGGACGCAAGCTAAAGCCCAGTGTCTGCTCAAAGAAATGGGCCAACCCAGGCTGTGCCGGCGCAGGCGCAGCCCCAAGCAAATAAGCACTCGAGTTGCCCTGCGAATCCAGATCGATCACCAAGGTGCGCAGCCCTTGGCTAGCACTGATGGCGGCCAGATTGCAGGTGATGGTGGATTTGCCTACTCCACCTTTCTGGTTGAACACGACAAGAGACATGGCACTGGATTCCTTGGACGCTAAAAAGACACACCACCAACGGCATGGTGGCACGCGACCACAGGCATGGCACACACCCGCAGCGCAGCGATTATGGGACAGCCACCGTGGGACAATCGTGCCGCGCCCCCTTGAGGCTTGGCGTATTTTTCCTGTTTATTCTTGGTACGGGCCTGTTCGGCCCTCAAGCCCCATGACTGATTTTTCTGCTACCGTCTCCACCGCATTCACCCTCAGTGATTTTGATTTTGAGCTGCCCCCAGAGCATATTGCCCAGCACCCGGCCCCCGAACGCAGTGCTTCGCGCTTGCTGGATGGCCGTGGCGCACAACCAATAGACCGCATTTTCCGCGAACTGCCCAGCCTGCTGCGGGCCGGTGATTTGTTGGTGTTTAACGATACCCGTGTGCTCAAGGCGCGCATTTTTGGCGAGAAATCCAGCGGCGGCAAGCTAGAACTGCTGATTGAACGGGTGCTCTCCGACCATGAGGTGGTGGCGCACATGAAGGTGAGCAAAAAACCCCAGCCCGGCGCTACCCTGCACATGGCAGGAGGTAGCCACCACGGGGGCTTTGATGCCGTGCTGCTCGGGCGCTACCCCGATGAGAACGGCCCGCTGTTTCGCTTTGCACTGCACGGCCCAGCCCACGAAAATGCGTGGACATTGATGGAGCGCCACGGCCACTTGCCGCTGCCCCCATACATTGAACGCCAGCAAGCCGAAGGCAACGACCCCAACGCTGCCCAAGACACCCAACGCTACCAAACCGTGTTTGCCCGCACCCCAGGTGCTGTGGCAGCACCTACAGCGGCGCTGCACTTTGACGATACGGTGCTGGCTGCACTGGCTGCCCAAGGCGTTGAACGGGCCAGCGTGACGCTGCATGTGGGGGCAGGCACCTTCCAGCCCGTGAAAACCGAAAATCTGGCCGAGCATCAAATGCACAGCGAATGGTACGAAATACCACTGGCCACCTTGGCAGCACTGGAACGCTGCCGCCAGCGCGGGGGCCGGGTGGTGGCGGTGGGCACCACCACTGTGCGCACACTGGAGTCGTGGGCACGCTCGGGCCAAACCAGTGGCGACACCAATATCTTTATCACACCGGGGTTTGACTTTCAGGTGGTCAACCTGCTGCTGACCAACTTTCACCTGCCCAAGAGCACGTTGATGATGTTGGTCAGCGCATTTGCCGGTTATGCGCAAGTGATGGGGCTGTACCACTACGCTATCAAGCGCAATTACCGCTTCTTCAGCTATGGCGATGCCATGTTGTTGGAGCGCCGCGCCGACACGGAACGATCAACGCCCCAGACGCTGTGAGACGAAATCGGCGTCCTTATCGCCACGGCCCGACAGATTGACCAAAATGGTCTGCTCGGGCGACATGGTTTTGGCGACCTTCATGGCATAGGCCACGGCGTGGGCACTTTCGAGCGCCGGGATGATGCCTTCGGTGCGCGACAGCGTCATAAAGGCATCGAGGCACTCATCGTCGGTGATGCTTTCGTAGTTCACGCGGCCAATGTCTTTGAGGTAGCAGTGCTGCGGCCCCACGCCGGGGTAATCCAAGCCGGAGGCAATCGAGTACACCGGCAGCGGCTCGCCTTGTGCATCTTGCAAGGTGTAGCAGGCAAAACCGTGGATCGCCCCCTTGGTACCGCGTGCCATCGTGGCAGCATGGTCGGGGGTGTCCAAGCCCTTGCCAGCAGGTTCTACGCCCACCAGTTGCACCGCTTCGTCGGGCAAAAATTCGGTAAAAATGCCCATCGCGTTAGAGCCACCGCCCACACAAGCCACCACCATGTCGGGCAAGCGGCCATGCTGCGCCAAGCACTGGGCACGGGCTTCGCGCCCCACAATGCTTTGGAAGTCGCGCACCATCTTCGGGAATGGGTGCGGCCCGACCACCGAGCCAATGGCGTAGAAGAAATTGACCGGGTCTTTCAGGTACTCTTCAAACGCGCTATCCACAGCGTCTTTGAGCGTACGTGTGCCGCGTGTGACCGGCACCAGCTTGCAGCCCAAAATCTTCATTTTGGTGACGTTGGGATGCTCTTTGGCGATGTCGATTTCGCCCATGTGGATTTCGCACTCAATCCCCACCAAAGCGCAAGCCGAGGCCAGCGCCACACCATGTTGACCAGCGCCGGTTTCGGCCAGCACCTTGGTTTTGCCCATGTGCTTGGCCAGCAATGCCTCGCCCAAACAGTGGTTGATTTTGTGCGCACCGGTGTGGTTCAGGTCTTCGCGCTTGAGCACAATGCGCGCGCCGCCTTGGCGCTGTGACAGCCGCTTGGCATGGAAAATGGGGCTGGGACGACCCACATAGTGGGCGTACAGCTCGGCCAATTCATCCTGAAAGGCTGCGGTTTGGCGCACTTGGTCATAAGCAGTGTTGATGTCGTCCATGACCGCCTTGAGTTCTGGCGGAATGAGCTGGCCGCCATACTCGCCAAAATAACCTTGGCTATCGGGCATGTCCAAAAACTGGTGCTCCATTGGTGTCTCCTGATGGGGGTAAAAAAAGCGTAGCTGCGCATTGTCACATCAGCCCTTTCACCACCCTTGCACCTCCCCAAGCAGTTGTTAGGACTGTGCCTGCCGAAAAGCCCGTGCCTGCCCAAAGTGCCCACACCCTATAAAGGGCACCGGCGGACGCAGCGCCGACAACGGCGACGGATGGTTGGCACACAGCACCAAATGCCCCCGGTCTGTGGGAATCAAAGCCCGTTTGGACTGTGCGTGCGATCCCCAGAGCATGAACACCACTGGGCGTGGCCCCTGTGCTACTTGGGCAATAACGGCATCGGTCAGGCGCTCCCAACCCTTGCCCGAGTGGCTGGCGGCCTGTCCTTCCTCCACCGTCAGGCAGGTGTTGAGCAACAACACCCCATTTTTTGCCCACTTGACCAAGCTGCCTCCCGGCTGTGGAAAAGCAGGCCAAGGCGTACCCAAATCGCGCTGCAACTCCTTAAAGATATTGCGCAGCGATGGCGGCAGTGCCACACCAGGAGCCACTGAAAATGCCAGCCCCTCGGCCTGCCCGCGCCCATGGTAAGGGTCTTGCCCCAAAATGACCACACGTACAGACTCGGTTGGCGTCAACTCCAGCGCCCGCAAGGGCCACGGTGGAAAAACAACGGCCCCGGCTTGCAAGCGCGCCTGCAAAAAGGCCAGCAACTTCTGCCCCGCAGTGCTGGCAAAAAACCCGTCTACCAAGGCTTGCCAACCAGGGGCCACAGGCCAATCGGCAGGATTTGCGCTTTGGAGTTGGGTAGGAAGAACAACGGACGGGTTCATAGCACTGTCAGCGTTCATAGTGTCCGCTTCAGCGTGATGGCACCACGAATGTCCCCTGGAGCATAGCCAGTGGCTTTGTCGTGTGGGTACAGCTCGTGCAGCTTGGCCTTGAAGCTCTGACTCAGGTGCTCGGGGTTGCCGTGGCAACTGAGACACAGGGTTTGCGTAGGCAGCGCCTTGATATAGCGGTAGGTGCGTACATTGCCATCGCCCACCACGACCTCGCCTTTTTCCAGCGTGGCAGGCGCTTCGCCCGCAGCCTGACGCTGGTCAAACTCTTGCAGCACCGCGGTTTCCCAGGCGTCAGGCGTGGCGTTTGGATTGCGGTTTTTCAGGCTGACACGGCGGATGTGCCAGCCCGTCTTTTCTGAAGCAGCCTTGGCCATTTGCGGTGCTTTTTCACGGCAAACCCCCATCGCCCCTTCTGGCCCTGCCTTGGCCATTTCGTCTTGCAGCACGGCCAACAGCTTGGGCGGTATCTCGGTAGCAATGCTACGCGCCTGTGCCAGCAGCTTGTCCTCCTGCGCCCAGACTGGCATGACCGCTACCACCCCCGCCACCATAGACAGCAAAGTGACTATTTTTCTCATTGGGTGCTCCTTTTGTGCTCCTGCAACAAAACCATCAGGCAAACAGCTTGGCCAGCTCCAGCCCTGGTTCGGGGGCTCGCATAAAAGCCTCCCCCACCAAGAAGGCATGGACACCGGCGCTGCGCATCGTTTGGACATCGGCAGGCGTCAGAATGCCCGACTCAGTGACCAACAACCGATCTTGTGGCACATGACGCTGTAAGTCCAGCGTAGTTTGTAAGCTCACATCAAAGGTACGCAGGTTGCGGTTGTTGATGCCCAGCAATGGCGTCTTGAGCTGGAGGGCGCGCTCCAATTCCGCGCCATCATGCACTTCCACCAAAACCGCCATGTCTAGGCTGCGGGCAATCGCTTCAAAGTCTTGCATCTGTGCATCGTCCAAGCAAGCAGCAATCAACAAGATGGCATCGGCACCCATGGCACGGGATTCATACACTTGGTAGGCATCCACCAAAAAATCCTTGCGCAACACCGGCAACTGACAACTGGCCCGTGCTTGCTTGAGGGCGTCAATGCTGCCCTGAAAAAACGAGCGATCGGTCAGCACCGACAGGCAAGCAGCACTGACTTTGCCATCGCCCTCAGCATAGCTTTGTGCAATGTCGGCAGGAATGAAGTCGGCACGGATCACGCCCTTGCTGGGGCTGGCCTTCTTCACTTCGGCAATCACCGCCGCTTGGCCCAGCGAGATCTTGGCACGCAGGGCGCCCACAAAGTCGCGGGTTAACACACGGCTTTCGGCATCGGCGCGCATGGCAGACAAAGATTTGCGGTTTTTTGCCGCAGCGACCTCCTGTACTTTGACGTCGCAGATTTTTTTCAGAATGTCGGACATGGTGAGGGTTCCTGGTAGGGGCAGCACACCGCCGCGGTGTACCGCATTTCAGCCACGGATTGTCGGGCCATTCCGGCAGACACCATAGCCCCCACCGTCAGGCGCTCTGCCAATCATTGAGCCCGGTACACCGCACAACAGCCCATCGCACCCCATAGAGATTAAGGTGGTGGTGTCGATTCGTCTTGACCGGGGGCCAAGGGCTGCGGTGGCGCCTGGGGTGAACGCACCACCTTCATGATGATGCGGTGCATCACCACCCCCACCACCAAAAACAACAATGAAATACCCAGCACAATCCAAGTGCCGGAGTCCTGCCAAATTGGCGCATCCCAAAGGCTGGTGGACATAGTGTGCTTTCGGGGCTTAGGCCGCTATTTTTTGTGTGTAGGCCACCAGCGCCTCCAACTTGGCTTGGGCAGCGCCACTGTCAATGGCTCGTTGTGCCAGCACCAACCCATCGGCAATGCTGTCAGCTACATTGGCTGCATACAGCGCCGCCCCAGCGTTCAAGCAGACAATATCGCGTGCCGGGCCCGCTTTGCCTGCCAACACATCCAACACCATAGCGCGGGACTGCTCTGGGGTATCGACCCGCAATTGGCGGGTGCCTACCATCGGTAGGCCAAAATCTTCGGGGTGAATTTCGTACTCGATGATTTGGCCGTTTTTGAGCTCCCCCACCAAGGTGGAGGCACCTAGGCTGATCTCATCGAGTCCATCGCGACCGTAAATCACCAGTGCATGTTCAGCGCCCAAACGCTGTAAGGCCCGCACCTGGATACCCACCAGATCTTCATGGAACACCCCCATCAAAATATTGGGGGCGCTGGCTGGATTGGTCAGTGGCCCCAGAATATTAAAGATGGTGCGCACCCCCAACTCCTTGCGCACCGGAGCCACATTCTTCATGGCTGGGTGGTGGTTGGGTGCAAACATAAAGCCCACGCCCACGTCAGCAATGCACTGCGCAATCTGCTCCGACGTCAGATTGATTTGTACGCCCAGAGCCTCCATGGCATCGGCACTGCCGCTCTTGCTGCTCACGCCGCGCCCACCATGCTTACTCACTTTGCCACCCGCGGCCGCAATGACAAAGGTAGCGCAGGTGGAGATATTGAAGGTATTGGCCCCATCACCACCCGTGCCCACAATATCGACCAGATGGGTGGCATCTGCCACTTGCACCTTGTGCGAGAACTCGCGCATCACTTGGGCAGCAGCCGCAATCTCGCCAATGGTTTCCTTCTTCACGCGCAAGCCCGTGACGATGGCCGCCGTCATCACGGGCGAGAGTTCACCACGCATGATGAGCCGCATCAGGTGCAGCATTTCGTCGTGAAAGATTTCGCGGTGCTCAATGGTGCGCTGTAGCGCCTGCTGGGGGGTGATAGACATGGTTCTGACAGAGAAGGGAGAAGACTGCAACCCACGGGCTGGGGGTGCCAGTCTTCTAGTCTAGCGTCAACGTCCGGCCCCTCTGCCATCCAGAGGCTCCCGTAGAAAATCAGCCACCAAGGCCAGCACTTGTGCGGGCCTTTCACGGTGGGGCACATGCTGGGTCTCTGGCATCAGTGCCAGCTGCGCTGGCCCTACCACCTGTTGCACGATCTGCTGCGGGTGGCGTGGCGAGCCATATTCATCGTCCACACCATGAATGGCGAGCACCGGGCAGGCCACCAAAGGCAGTGCAGGCGCCAACGACCAATCGGCAAATGCAGGATGCAACCAAGAGCCGATCCAAGCATCCAGCACCCAAGCCGCCTTGTCACCGTGGTACTTGTGCAAACGGGCCATCTGTTCGGCATCGCCAAAAAACACCTTGGCTTGCTCTAGGCCTTGAATGGTGCGGTCTTCCACAAATGCCTGGGCAGATTCGGTGATCAACGCCTCACAGGCCTCCGGAAACCGGGCAGCACACCCCACGGCCATACCACCCCCTACACTGTGACCGAACAGCACAAAACGCCCCACGCCCAATTGCTGGCGCACGGCAGCAAAACTGCCTTCGGCCTCTTGCAGCACAAAATCCAATGGCAGCTTGCCCCAGTGCGGACTGGACTGCCCAAAGCCCAGCCGATCATAGGCAATGACCTGCCGCCCAGTGGCCGCACACAGTGCTGCCGGAAAATCACGCCACAGCACAATGCTGCCCAAAGAATCGTGCAGCAAGATGATGGGCACTTGAGAGAGCCGTGCTGGTGGCGACCAAACGCGCACCCGCAGGCTCCCCTGCGGGACGGACACCCATTGATCTTGGGCAGTGATGTGCTGAACGGTAGGAGGCATGACCATGGGGGTTGACCCGGTTGATGAGACCGAAAGAGAACCCCCATCATAGTTGACGTTTACGTCAACGTAAGCTTACCCATCATTTTGTAGATGACAAACGACTACAACATCGGTGGTGCTGCTGGCTCGGTGGGGCCGCATCCAACCCCACGCTGCTGCAAAAAGTTGCGCAACATGGCATGACCGTGCTCGGTCAGGATGCTCTCGGGATGAAACTGCACCCCCTCCACGGCCAAGGTTTTGTGGCGTACGCCCATGATTTCGCCATCATCCGTCCAGGCGGTAATCTCTAGGCTGTCGGGGCAGCTAGCCCGCTCAATTGCCAATGAGTGGTAACGGTTGACGGTAAATTGCGCAGGCAGGCCCGCAAATACGCCCTGCTGTGTGGTGGTGATGACGCTGGTTTTGCCGTGCATTTGCTGCTGCGCCCGCACAATCTTGCCACCAAAGGCCGCCCCAATCGCTTGGTGGCCCAAGCAGACCCCCAAAATTGGCAGCTTGCCTGCAAAATGCTGAATGGCTGCCACCGAAATGCCTGCCTCTGCCGGAGAACATGGCCCCGGCGAAATCACCAACCGATCCAGTTCTCCAGCATCTAACCGGGCCTGAATGTCGGCGACGGTAATTTCGTCATTGCGAAACACTGCTACCTCGGCCCCCAACTCGCCAAAATATTGCACGATGTTGTAGGTAAAGCTGTCGTAGTTATCAACCATCAAGAGTTTCATGGCCGCGCTCCTTGGGGTGTGTGCAGGCGGGCAAATTCGCTGTGCTCGTGGGCAATCGAATGCTCCATCAGGCTGCGGTAAATGGCCTCCATCACATCGGGCAAACCACCATGCAGGGCCGCACTGGCGCGCACACGGGCGACGATGGCTTCGATGCGCTCCTCGTCGCGCACTTGCGATGGGTCTTGCTTGATGCGGGCGGCTTGGGTCATGTAGCCGGTGCGTTGCACCAGCAGGGGCACCAACACATCGTCCAAAGCATCTATGTGGCGGCGCACGTCTTGCATGGTGGTGCAGTGCTGCACGTTGTCGATGGCACGGGTCATTCCAAGCCCTCCTCTACCAGTTCTGCGGCACGCAGCAGGGCGCGGGCCTTGTGTTCGGTTTCTTTCCATTCCAGCTCGGGCACCGAGTCGGCCACCACTCCCGCTGCGGCTTGCACATACAGCGTGCCGTCTTTGATCAGGCCGGTGCGGATGGCAATCGCCAAATCCATATTGCCCGCGTAGCTCAGGTAGCCACAGGCACCGCCATAAATGCCACGTTTGCTCGGTTCCAACTGGTCAATCAACTCCATCGCATGGACTTTGGGTGCGCCCGTCAGGGTGCCTGCTGGGAAGGTGGCTTTGAGCACATCCATGCTGGTCATGCCCTCGTTGAGGATGCCCTCCACGTTGCTGACAATGTGCATCACATGGCTGTAGCGTTCCACCACAAAGGCTTCGGTCACTTTGACGCTGCCAATTTGGGCGATGCGGCCAATATCGTTGCGGGCCAAGTCAATCAGCATCACATGTTCAGCGCGCTCTTTCGGGTCGTTGATGAGCTCGACCTCGGCGGCTTTGTCTTGCTCGGGCGTGGCTCCGCGCGGGCGCGTACCGGCCAGTGGGCGGATGGTGACTTTTTGCCCCTCGGGGGTTTGCTCTTGGCGCACCAAAATCTCGGGCGAAGAGCCCACCACCTGAAAATCGCCAAAATTGTAAAAATACATATAGGGCGATGGATTGAGCGAACGCAGGGCGCGGTACAAGCTCAGCGGCGATTCGGTATACGTTTTGTGAATGCGCTGGCCCACCTGCACCTGCATAAAGTCGCCTGCCGCAATCAACTCTTTGGCATGGGCCACAGCGGCTAAGTAGTCGTCTTTGGCAAAGCTGCGCTGGGCCGGGTGGCTGGTGCTGGCTTGCACCACCGGGGCCACCACGGGCGCTTGCAACCGCTGTTTGAGCTGGTGCAGGCGCTGCTGTGCTTGGGCGTAGGCTTGGGGCTGACCCGGGTCGACATAAACAATCAGAGACAGCTTGCCCGACAGGTTGTCAATTACCGCCAGCTCTTCGCATTGCAACAGCAAAATATCAGGGCAACCCAAAGTATCGGGGGGGCAACTGGCTTCGAGTTTTTTCTCGATATAGCGCACGGCGTCGTAACCAAAGTAGCCCGCCAAGCCACCACAAAAGCGCGGCAATCCGGGCAACAGAGCCACCTTGAAACGCTGCTGGTATTGGGCGATAAAGTCCAGCGGATTGCCCGTGGCGGTCTCTATCACCACACCATCGGTCACTACTTCGGTGTGGGCGGCGTGGCCAAAGCCACTGGCGCGCAGCAAAGTGCGCGCAGGCAAGCCAATAAAACTGTAACGGCCAAAGCGTTCGCCCCCCACTACCGATTCCAGCAAAAAGCTGCGTTGACCGCCATCTTGGCTATGCGCCAATTTGAGATACAGCGAGAGTGGGGTTTCTAAGTCCGCAAAGGCTTGGGCCATGAGCGGAATACGGTTGTAGCCCTGTTGGGCCAAATGGTGAAATTCAGATTCTGTGATCACGGGGGATAGATCCCTGCTGGGGCGGCACATGCTGGCGTGGACAAAGACGCAGTGCCACAGTGTTCATGCAATCGGCCTCCGCTAGAGCCAGGGGAGACCACGGGGGCGTGCAGGGCCATGCCCGCACGCATCAAGCGCAGCAATAGACAGAGCGACGCCAGGGCCAAGCTCCCCGGTCACTTTGACCTGCGATGAACACGCGGTGGATGAACATGGGCCAAAGTGTAGCAAACAGGCTTCTGCCAAACCCACAGCAAGGGACTCTTGGGCCTTGCATCCCATTGACATCCTCCCCGCCCTAAAGGACGGGGATTCCTACTGCTAGACGGCGATGCCCCGCCGCGAGAATGTTGCGTGCTGCATTCACATCGCGGTCGTGTTCCGCCCCGCAATCGCTGCACTTCCA